>DASYZR010000086.1 GCA_035945995.1 bacterium | reverse complement strand
CGTGGATCTCGGCGCGAGCCTGGAGTGGGTCGCCGCGGACCACGCCGGGACCGCGACGGGAATGGTGTGGCTGGATACGGAGACGACCGGCCTCGCCGCCGGCACGGGAACCTACGCGTTCCTCATCGGGCTCGCATATCTCGACGGCGAGGCGCTGGTCACCGAACAGTTCCTGCTGCGGCGCCTGCGCTCGGAAGCGCGCCTGCTCGCCGCGGTGGCTGAGCGCCTCGCCGGACGCCCGCATCTCGTCACCTTCAACGGCCAACGGTTCGACTGGCCCATTCTCGAGTCGCGATTCATCCTGTCGCGCCAGCAGCCGGCCGTGCCCGCGGTCCACACCGACCTGATCACGCCGGCGCGGCGGTTGTGGCACCGGGTCCTCGGCACGCACCGGCTCAGCACGCTCGAAGCGGAAGTGATCGGGGCACCCAGGGACGGCGACGTCCCGGGATGGCTGATCCCCGGCATCTACGTCGAGTACCTCCGCTCGGGAGACCGCGCATCGCTGGACCCGGTCGTCGCCCACAACCGGGCCGACCTGCTCGCGATGGTGGCGCTCCACGGGGAAGTCGTGAGGACGCTGCGCGACCCGGAGCGCTCGCGAGTCCCCTTCGATTGGGAAGGGGCCGGCGTGCTGCTCGTGCGCCGCGGCGAGCACCCCAGGGCGGCGGCGTGCCTCGAGCGCGCCGTAGACGCCGCGGCCGATCCTGCTGATCGCTGGCGGGCGCTGCAGCGCCTGGCCCGCGCGTACCGCCTGCTCGGAGACGAGACGCGGCGGCACGCGCGATGGGAAGCCGAGGCGGCGGCGTGGCCGGCGCCGGATCGGTATCGCATGCACGTGCTCGAAGAAGCCGGGAAGGCGAGGGCGCGCGCCGGTGATCGGACCGGTGCGCGGCGCGCGGCCGCGGAGGCTCTTGCGTTGGCGGGACGGCTCGGCCTATCCGGCCCGATGGAGCGGCTGCGTCGGAGGGTCGCTCGGCTCGGCGACTAATGCATCGGCGCCGCGCGGCGCCCCGACGGCACGCGGAAAAACGGGATGCAGATCGCCATCGCGAGCACCCCCACCAGCACGACCTGAAAGGCATGCTCGAACGCGAGCACCGAGGCCTGCTGGCTGATCATTCCGTTGATAATGGCGGCCGCCTGGTGCTGGGCCGCGACCGGATCGCCGCCCCGGCCGGCCGCGAGTGCCTGGAGTTGTTGGAGCCGCGATGTGAACTGAGGATCCGTCGGGGCGGTGTGGACGGCGAGCAGGGCGTGGTAGCGCTGCATGCCGTCTTGGAGCATCGTGGCGAGCACCGCGGTGCCAAATGCCGAGCCGAGTTGGAGTTGAAGACTGAGCAGACCGGCCGCCCCGGTGAGCCGGCGGCGGTCCAACGTCGCCAGCCCCGACGTGAACAGCGGAAGGAACAGCAGCGACAGACCGAAGCCATTGACCATCAAGGCGAGGAGGATCTGTGGCGGGCCCGTGTCCAGCGTCCACCGCGACATGAGAAACACGCCGGTCGTGACGGACGCGACGCCGACCGTGGCCATCGCGCGCGGGCCGACACGGGGCATGAGGAGGCCGGCCAGCGGACTCATGCACATGGTGATGAGTCCGCGCGGCAGAAACGCCCACCCCGTCTGCGTGGCGGTATACCCCAGCACCTCCTGCAGGAACAACGATTGGAGCAGCAAGGCCCCGATGAGTCCGAACGCCATGAGGGACACGCCGGCCCAGGCCGCGGCAAACGGCGGATGGGCGAGCACGCGGAGATCGACCGCGGGGGTGTCGGTCCCGAGGAGCTCCCACAGCACGAAGAGCACGAGGCACGAGATCGCCGTGAGGCCGATCCCCCACACGAGCGGAGAATCGAACCACCCCCACTCGTTGCCCTGTTCGAGGACGACCAGCAGGCCGGCCAGGCCCACGCTGACGAGGCCGATGCCGACGGCATCGACCGTGGTCGGCCGGGCTCTCGCGTGAGCGGGGTCCGGGACGAACGCCGCCACCATGAGCGACCCGATGATGCCGACCGGCAGGTTGATGAAGAAGATCCAGCGCCAAGTGTAGTTGTCGGTGATCGCCCCGCCGATGAGCGGCCCGATCGTCGGCCCCAGCACGACCACGAGCGCGTAGAGGCCGGTCGCCAGACCTTGCTCCTCGGGGGGAAACGTTTCGCGCAGGATTGTCTGCTCCGTCGGGCTGAGGACGCCGGCGCCGAGCCCCTGCAGCACGCGCGCCGCGATCAGGAACGGCAGCGACGGGGCCAGGCCGGCCAGCGCCGAGGCGCCGATGAAGACGAGCAGGCAGGTCTGGTAGAGCCGCTTGCGCCCAAAGACCGACGACAGCCAACCGGTGAGCGGCAGCACGATGGCGAGCGCGATCAGGTAGCCGGTCGAGATCCACGCGACTTCGGTGATCGTCACGCCGTAGTTCGCCTGGATGTTGGGAAGGGCCACGTTGACGATCGACGTGTCCACCGTCCCCATCAGCGTCCCGACGGTCACGGCGGCGGTGACCAGCCATTTGTTCCGCGTGCCTCCGTCGGGGGCCGCGGTGATCGCCGGAGCGGCCGAAGATGTCACGATCGGGACCTTTAGGGAGCGGCCTGGGCCGTCCGTCCGGGCTGCGTTGTGTCGATCGTCACCTCGACCGACAGCCCCACCTGCAGCGCGCGGCCGGCGGGATCATCCAGCGCGACCCGGACCGGCACGCGCTGTACGACCTTCGTGTAGTTGCCGGTCGCGTTTTCGGGCGGGAGGAGGGATAACGCCGCGCCGGTCGCGGGCCCGAGTCGCTCGACGTGCCCGTGGAAGGTTTGATTGAGCAAATCGACGTGGACCAGCGCAGGCTGCCCCACCCGAACGTACCGCAGTTGCGTCTCCTTGAAGTTGGCGTCGATCCAGCGGGGAGAGAAGGGGACCAGCGTCATGAGCGTTTGGCCGGGCTGCACGACCTGTCCCACCTGAACAGGCACCTGGTCTGCGATCGCGCCGTCGGCCGGCGCGACGATCCGGGTCTCCCGCGCTTCCTCGGCCGCGGAAATGCGCTGCGCCTGCGCCTGCGACGCGGCGGCCCGCTGTTGATCGATCGCGGCAGCCAGTTGCCCCTGTGCCGCCCGATACTGCGCGGCCGCGGTGTCCTGGGCGGCCGTCGCCGCGTCAAGATCCATCGCCGCGACGGCCCCGGCGCGATACAGAGTCTGCTGACGGGCAAGATCCCGACGCGCCTTGGTGAGCGCGGCGTCCGCAGCCGCCACGTTACCCTCCGCGGCGCGGACCTGACCCTCGGCGGCGATCGCCTGCGCCGCCGCGGCCGCCGCCTGGTCGGCCTGCACGCGCGCGTCCGATGGGAGCAGCGTGACCAACAGGTCTCCCCGCCGTACGTGCTGATCGCCGTTCGCCAGCACCTGGGTCACGCGCGCGGAAATCTTGGCGTTGATGGCGACGGTGTCGCCGCCCACCGACGCATCGTCGGTATTCGGGTGGGTCGCGGCGTAGCTGAAGTAGTGCACCGCGTATATTGCCGCCGCCGCCACGCCGACGAGGACGCCGAGGAAGAGCCAGCGGCGGCGCATCCACGGTGCCTCGCGCCGCACGCCAGCCTGATCCGGAGGCGTGCCTGACGCCGACGCGCCGGCGTCAGGCGGTGCGCCGGACTGGCTGATCTCGGATGGAGCAGGATGGCGCGGAGGATTCGGCATGGTGCATCACCACGGTCCCGGACGTGCTGTACTGAACGGCTGCTCAGGTTATACCGTGGCTCGAAGCTTGCCTAACAGCAACTAGGGGACAGATGAGCCGGGCTCCGGAAGGGAGACCGGCAGCACTCCCTGTGCCGTGACGAGGCCGGCGAGCGCGCGCGCCCCGGCGCGCAGCGAGGCCGGGTCGTCGCCGTAGACCGCAAGACACGTCGCCTGCGGCGGCACGTCCGCGAGGACATACGGGGCGCCGGTCGCGATGACGACGAGCGGACCGGTCTCCGCCGCGGCCTGTGCGACGCGCGCGGCAGTCGTGCGCGTCTCTGCCGTGTCGCGCCGCGCGTGCCCGACCGGGAGGACGAGGACCCCGTCGCCGGGCGCCTGCCCGGCCACCAGCGGCACGCAGACCGCCTCACGCCCCGCCGCCCGCAGCGCCTCGGCCAGCCGACCCGCGGTGCCGTCACCTGCCGCTCCGTCGACGACTGCCACCGGCCCGGAGCACAACGGGAGCAACGCGCCGGGATCGCGGACCAGGGTCACGGCGGCTTCGGCCACCCGGTCGGCGACGATGAGGTGGGCCGGCACGCCGACCCGGCGCGCAACGTCTTCGACCCGTACGGTCGCCCGCTCGGCCAGTTTGACCCGCCGCTTCAGCGCGTCCACCCGCGCGACGGCGTCCGCGATCCTGGTCGGCGGAATGCGGCCGCTCGCCACCGCCTCGCGCACCGCGGCGAGGGCCTCCCGCTGTGCGTCGAGCGCCCCGCACGCGAGCACGATGTCGGCGCCGGCCAGCACGGCCTGCACCGCGGCCTCGCCGGGCCGCGCGTACCCCCTGATCGCGTCCATGGCCATCGAGTCCGTCACGATCACCCCGCCAAAACCCAGGCGCTCGCGCAGGAACCCGAGCACGGCGGGGGAGACGGTGGCCGGGCGATCGGGATCGAGGGCCCGGAAGATGATGTGCGCCGTCATGACCGCGGCGCACCCCGCGGCGATGGCGGCCCGGTAGGGGGCGAGCTCGACCCTGTCCAGCCGCCGGAAGTCGTGCTTCACGGTGGGCAATCGGACGTGCGAGTCGACGGCCGTGTCCCCATGTCCGGGAAAGTGCTTGACGGTCGCCGCGACGCCCGAGACCTGCATTGCCCGGACCGCTGCGGCGCCAAGCCGGCCGACGCGGTCCGGGTCTTCGCCGTACGACCGCACGCCGATGACAGGATTCCGCGGATTCGTGTTGACGTCGAGCACGGGCGCAAAATTCATCGGCACGCCGACCGCGCGCAGCTCCCGCGCGGTGATGCCGGCCGCGGAGGCCACCAGGGCCTCGCTGCCGGCAGCGCCGAACGCCATCGCGCTCGGGAAGTGGGTGGCGCCGGCGCGCAGGCGCACGACCGGACCGCCCTCCTGGTCCATGCTGATCAGGAGCGGCGGCTGCCCGGCGTCTGCCGCGATGCGTTGGAGCGCGTTGGTCAAGGCCGCGATCTGGACCGGCTCGGCGATGTTCTTATCGAACAGCACGATGCCGCCGGCGCCGTCCCGGATCAGACGGTCCACGTCCGGCGACGGTTCGAGGCCGGTGAAGTCCACCATGAACAGCTGGCCGATGAGATCCGACGGCGGCGTGACCGAGCCCGGCATCATAGCAGCCGCTCGCCGTGACGGTAGCGCCGGTGCGGCGCGAAGCCGAGTTTTCCGTAGAAGTCGAGCAGAATCGTCCAGTCGATCACCATCTCATCGACGCCGAGCCCGGCGAGATGAACCATAGCCCGATCGAGGAGGGCAAGGCCAAGGCCGCGGCCGCGGATTTCGGGGGACAAGCCCATGGGTCCGAGACCTCCGGCCGCCGCCGCGGGATAGGAGGCCCAGGCGATGCTCGGCCCAATCCAGCGCGACTGCGGGTGAAAGAGCAGCGCGAATCCGCGGATCGTCCCGTCCCGCGTGACGCCCATCACGTCGCCGATGGGTCCTCCGCGGGCCAGAAACCGTTCGATCGTGTACCGCCAGCGCCCCGGAAACGCCGCGGTGAGGAACGCGAGCAGCGCGGGCCGGTCGCCGGGGGCGAGCGGCCGGATTTCGATGTCGTGGTGCTGTGCCAAGAGGGCCGTCACCGCTTCCGGAGTGCGATAGTCCCTTAGGAATCGGTGCAGATCGTAGGCCTCGCCCCGAAAACGATAGCCGCACGCTTCGAAAAACCCGCCCGCGTCCGTGGCGTCCGGGACGCCGGGAAAGAAGTGCGCCGGATCGGACCCCAGGACCGCCTTCGCCCGGTGCCTGGTGCGGAGAAATGCCTCCGCGGCGCCGACGAGCGACCTCCCGATTCCGCGCCGCCGGTGCTGCGGGTCGACGGCGACGAGACTGAGCCATCCCCGGTCGGCCGCCAGGCCGTCGGCCCCGAGCGGCTCCCGCGCAATCTTGGCGATGCAGCATCCGACGACGCGGTCCGTCGACGCGGCGCAGGCGAGCGATGCCCCCTCGGGGTCGAAGTGTGGATCGAGCACGGTGTTCTGCCGAAGGAGCGCCTCCCTGAGCGGGAAGGCGGCACCGGCCGCGGCGTTCCAGAGTCGGACGATCTCGCCGATCCGGCCGGCGTCGAACGGCCGCAGGTGGATGCCCTCCGTCATCCGACCCGCATGTCGAGGGCGGCGTGGAAGAGCCGTTTCCACGGGAATCCGACGCGGTCGATGACGATCGGCACCGCGAACGAGCGGGCGATCGGCGGCACGCAGGTCTCCTGGAGCCACGCGCGCGCGGCCTCCGCGCACGCGTCGTAGGCCGGCCCGCTGTCCGGGTACCCTGCGCGCGAGTAGCGCGGCAGGACCTCCTGCAGGAGACGCTGCCGCACGACGGCCTGATACCCCCAGTCGTCGAGGAAGCGCAGGATCGTAAAATCGCGGTTGGCCCGCTCGCCGCCCCCCACGGAGATGAGGGCCTGGGCGAGCACCATTCCGAGGGTGTTGCTCATCGTGTTCCACCCGCCGTAGGCGCAAACGCCCGAGGCCCGCGGTGCTTCGAGCAGACGGGCGACGCAGGTACAATCCGCGCCGTTACTGTACCGGACGTCGGCCAGGGCGCACGGGGTCCCCGACGCGACCCCGCCGGTAAGCGCCTCGAACAGGCCGTCGAGTTCGGAGCGGGGGTAGGGCGCCTGCTGCGGCGCCTCCTGCTGCTCGCCCGGCGAGTTGTGGACGAAGAGATGTAGATCGGGCGAAGCGTTCACGCGCCCGCACCCGGCCGTCGCGATGTGCGAAGTCACCGTGAGATCCAGCGCCTGGCCCTCGTACCGCGGGATCACGTCGCGGAACGCCGGGGCCGAGTAGGTCACCTGCACCCGCGGTGGATCCCGCCGCTCAGTCACGAGCGCGCGGGCCAGCAGCCGCGCCGCGAGCTCATCCGTGCCGTACGTGACCCAGGCGCGCGACCCGGCGCCACATGAGGCGACCGCGGCGGCCAGCGCCCGCAGGTCGCGGCGCGTCCAGCCGTATTCGGCCGCGTCGTCCTGCCCGATCAAGAGCGCGTCGAAGATCTCCTCGCCGGCGAGCTCGACGAGGCGCTGCAGCACGGCGAGGTTTCGCTCGCGACGCCACCGCACATCGGCGAGCACCGTCGCCGGCACGGCGGCCGCCGCCGCGGCCGCCCGTGTCCGGGACGTCGGGTCGCCGGTCGCCGCGTAGCGGTCGTCGTCGTAACTGTGCGCGAAGATGTCCGGCCCGTACTCCGTCCAGTAGTCGGGTTCCTCGGTGGCGTCCGCGGTCCGCGGAAGACGCAAATTGCTCGCGGATAGGTACAGACGCCGGCGCGGCCGCGCGCGCCGCGCCTCGCCCCATCGGGCGGCGAGCGCCAGGCATCGGTCGAGGGGCTCGTGTCCGACCCGGCTGGGTACCAGGCCGCCGTAGATCAGCAGTTCCGCGGAGGCCACGACGAGGTCCGCGTGCGCGCCGGGTCCGGCGAGCCACGCCCACAGCCCCTCGACGTCCGCCGGCCGTTTGAGATCGCCGAGGTGCTCGGGCGCCGGGGTCAGGACGTCGGCGCCGGCGATCGCGGCCAGCCGGAGGAAAGCGCCCCGCGTGACGGGCCGGCCGTCGAGTGGCAGAAACGCAATTCTCACTTCACCGCCCCGAGCATGATGCCGCGGAGAAAGTAGCGCTGCAGCGCCACGAACACCACGATCACCGGCACCGTCATCAGCACGGCCCCGGCCGCGATGTAGCGCGTGTTGAACGCAAACAGCCCCGACAGGTAGAGCAGCCCCACCGCGAGCGGATACCGGTCCGGCGACTTCAGCACGATGAGCGGCCACAGAAACGAGTTCCAGTACGCCGAGAACTCGATGATGGCCAGCGTCGCCAGCGCGGGGGCGACGAGCGGCAGCATGACCTGGGCCCAGAGGCGGAACTCGCCGGCACCGTCGATCCGCGCGGCGTCTTCGATCTCCGCGGGGACGACGAGGTACGCCTGACGGAGCAGAAAGATCCCGAACACGCTGGCCAGGCTCGGCAGATACACCGCCGCGTAGGTGTCCACGAGGTGCAGCCGCATCATCGTTACGAAGTTCAAGATCAGCCCGACGTGTTGCGGCAGCATGAGGCTCGCGACGATGGCGTAGAAGATCTGGTCGCGCCCGGGGAAACGCATGCGCGCGAGCGGGTAGCCGGCCGCGGCGCTCACGAGCAGCGTGAGCACGATGCCCATCCCCGTGATGTACGCGGTGTTCAAGAAAAACCGGCCCACCGGCATCGTCTGCCAGACGCCGGCGAAGTTGGCCAGCGTCGCGGGACGCGGAATCAGCGCCGGCGGAAACGCAAAGACGGCGCCGTGTGAGCCGAGCGCGGTCGCGAGCAGCCAGAGGAACGGGAACACGGTCACCACGGCGAGCGCGGTCAGGAGAAGGTACATCCCGGCCGTGCCCGCGCGACGCCGGACGGCGGGTTTAATAATAGGACAATCCTCCGTGGCGCATCAGGCGGAAGTTCACGGCGGAAAACAGCGCCGTGATCGCCGCGAGGACCACGCCGATCGCGGCGGCGTAGCCCAGATGCAGCGAGTTGAACGCCTGATCGAACATGTAATAGAAGATCGTGTAGGTCGAGAAGATCGGACCGCCGCCGGTCATGACGTAGACTTCCTCGAAGACGCGCAGCGCCGCGAGAATCGAGATCGTGCTGGCCAGCAAGATGCTGGGACGTAACAGCGGGATCGTCACCCGGAACAGCCGGGCGACGGGCCCGGCCCCGTCCAGGGCCGCGGCCTCCTCGTAATAGGCGGGGATGGCCTCGAGACCGGCGAGGTAGATGACCATGTAGTAGCCGACGCCCTTCCACCAGGTCACGAGCATGACCGAGTACAGCGCCAGCCCGGGATCGCTGAGCCAGTGAATCGGGCCGTGGATCAGTCCGAGCCGCAGCAGCACGTAGTTCAGCAGCCCGGCTTCATCGTACAGCCAGCGCCACATGAGTCCCACCACGACGATCGACGTGACGACCGGCACGTAGTAGGCGACCCGGAACCAGGCAATGCCCCTGAGGGGGCGCCGCACCCACAGCGCGACCACGATCGCGGAGAGCTGCAGCGCCGGCACGACCGCGAGATAGACGGCGCTGTTCCGCAGCGCCGTCCAGAAGTAGCGGTCCTGCCACAGCGCCGCGAACTGGCTCAGGCCGACGTACCGGGGCGGCGAGATGACGTTGTAGTCGAACAGGCTGAGCGCCGTACCGAAGACGACGGGATAGAATGTAAAGACGGCCAGCAGCACCAGCGCCGGCGTGAGGAACAAGTACGCGATCGCCGTGCGGGCGACGGCCGGCCGACCCCGCCCCACGGCGGGTTTCCGCCCTCGGCGGTCTTGGGTCACGCGGCCGGCGGGACGCCCCGGCACGGGCTCAGAGCTTGGCGTTCCACTCGCGGACCGCCCACTGCAGGGCCTGCCCCGGGGTCATCTTCCTGTAGAACGCGCTTTCGATCGCCTCGCGGAACACCCGATACAGGTCGTCGCTGTGGGGCACGACCACCGTCAGGTCCCGCGCCGTCGCGAGTTCGCGGGCGGCGACGACGCGCGCACGGTCCTCCGGGCCGGCGCCGGCATGGGTGAAGTAGGGGTCCCCCGCCGCGGCGCGCGTCGACGGGAAGATGACCACCTGTTTCGAGAACGCGAGCTGATTTTCGTCGTCGGTGACGTAGAGCGCAAACGCCACGGCCTCGGCGCGGTGCCGGCTGGCCGTCGGCACCGCGAGGTCCATCGTCGGCAGGTCGAGCACGTGGCCCGCGCCGAGCGGCGCCGGCGCCACCGCGGTCTCGCGGTAGACGTCCGGGTTGTCGTTCCGCACGCGCAGGAGGAACTGCGGCCCCGTCGTCAGCATGGCCAGCTGGCCGCCGCCGAACCGTTCGGTCGCCCCGAGGTAACCGCGGCGCAGCGTGTCGTCCGGAAACTCGTCGTGCTTGTAGAGATCGACGTATCGCGCCAGCAGCGCGATGTGCGCGGGACTGTCGAACACGGCGTGCCGCCGGTCCGCGCTCAACACAGGCAGGCCTTCCTCTTGGAAGACCTTGAGAAACCGGATCCCGTCGATGTTGGGCATGAAACCGTAGACACCGGTCTTCTGTTTCACCGCCGCGGCGGCCCGGGCAAACGCGTCCGTCGTGGCCGGCGGATGGGCGGGGTCCAACCCCGCCCGGCGAAACAGCGCCTGATTGTACGCGAGCACGTCGGGCACGACGTACCAGGGCACCCCGTAGGCGCGCCCGTCGAGCCGCTGTGAGGCCCAGATGTTCGGGAAGTATCGGGCGCGCGCGGCGGCCGGCACCGCCGCGTCCATGTCGACGAGCGCGTGCGCCTCGGCCAGCCGCAGCGTCGTCTCCGTGTTGAGGTTGACGACGTCGGGCGCCACCCCGCCGGCGATGGACGACAGGAGCTTCTGATCGAGCGCCTGCGGCTGCACGTCGATCCAGCGGATCCGAATGCCGGGATGATCGTGCCGGTACCGGTCGATCAGGCCGTTGATGAACTTCGTGAAAAACGGCTGCAGCGAGATCGTCCAGAACTCGAGCGTCGTCGTGGGCGCGGCCTCAGCGGCGGGCACACTCCCGGCCGGCGACGGCCCGGCGAAGAGAAGCGGGGACGCTCCGGCGGAGACAAGCACAACGACGGCGACAGCGGCCGCGGCGGCACGTCGGCGGTTCATCGTGGGACTCCTTGATCGGCTCGCAACGTGAGTCGGCCTTCGGCGAAGCGCGAGACCCTTCCTATCTGAACGGCACGATCTGCGCCGCTCGCTGAAGGCGTCGGCCAGCACCGCCATCCGCTCGCTGAAGGCGCCGACCGCGCCGGAGGACCGCCCGGTGCGGGTCCGAACTGTCTACGCATGAACGCGGCCCAATGGTTCGACCTCACCGGCCGGGTCGCCGTCGTGACGGGCGCCCGCCGCGGCATCGGCCGAAGCCTGGCGATTGGCCTCGCACAGGCCGGCGCCGACCTGGTCGTCGTGAGCCGGACAGCGGCGGACGACCTGGCGGCGGACGTCGAGCGGCTGGGGCGCCGCTGCCTCGCGGTCGAGGCGGATCTCGCCGATCCGGCGCATGTAGACCGGGTGATTCCCCAGGCGGTGCGCGCGTTCGGCCGCGTGGACATCCTCGTCAACAACGCGGGCACAGCCACCCGCGGCCCGGCGCTGGACGTGACGCCCGACGACTGGCACCGCGTCCTCCAGGTCAATCTCCACGCGGTCTTCAGCCTGTGCCAGGCCGCGGCCCGTGACATGCTGCCCCGCGGACGCGGCAAGGTTATCAACATCGCGTCAATGATGAGTTTTCAGGGCGGCATCAACATTGCCGGGTACACGGCGAGCAAGGGCGCCGTGGGACAAATCACGAAGTTGCTCGCCAACGAATGGGCGGCGCACGGCGTCAATGTCAACGCGATCGCCCCCGGATACATCGCCACCGACCTGACGCGACCGCTGCGGGAAGACCCGGTGCGTGGTCCGGAGATTCTCGCGCGCATCCCGGCCGGCCGGTGGGGCCGGCCCGACGACCTCGCCGGCGCCGCGGTGTTCCTCGCTTCCAGCGCATCCGACTACGTGCACGGCCACCTCCTCGTCGTCGACGGCGGATGGCTCGCCCGGTAACGCGGGCGGCTCCCGTCGAACCGGATCAGCAGGCGGTCCGGCCGGACACGCCGCGGCACGCGGATGACGGAGCGCCCCCGCCGTTTCATGCGGCGGTCGGCGAGGTCCTGGACTGGATCGTCCTGCTCGGCGCGCTCGCGCTGCTGGCGTGGACCGTCGCGATGGGGCTCACATTTCTGCCGGCCGCGGGGTTCCTCACGCACCGGGTTCCACTGCTCGTGTTCGAGCAGGCCTCGCTCGCGGTCGGCGGTGCGGCGGGCATCCGCTGGCTGTTCGGCGGCCGGGCGCTGCCCGGGGCGCCCGTCGCGGCGCTGGCCGCCGTCGCCGGCGTGTGTCTGCTGTCCCTCGGGCACACGACCAACCTCTACGCGACGCGCGAGGAGATCTTTCTCATCCTCGCGCTGGCGATGTTCGCGTTCGGGCTGCTCATCGTGCTCGGCGACGCGGTCAAGACGCAGGCGTTTCTCGCCGGCCTCGTCCTGATCGCCTTCTGGGAAGCGCTGCAGGGGCTGGGGCAGTTTCGGGCCGGGACGGCGACGCCGGCGTACTGGCTGAGTCCGTCGTTCGCCGGCCTGATCCACACGCGCGTGTACGGCACGCTCGCCAGCCCGAACGTTCTCGCGGGCTTCCTCCTCTTCGGCATCGCCGGCGCCGCCCTGCTCGCGATGTCGCTCCCGGTCTTCCTGCGGCCGATCGCCGCCGCCGTCCTAACCGGGGAAGTCATCGCGTTGATGCTGACCTACTCGCGCGGCGGCTACGCCGGCCTGGCGGCGTTTGTGGTCGTCGCCGCCGTCACCCTCATCCCGGTCCGCGCGCGGGCCTGGTGGGTGCTCGCCCTCATCGCGGTCCTGGCCGTCGTCGCGCTGGCGCGCCTGCCCGCCGTCGCGGTTCGCGCTCAGAGCCTGGCGCCGGCGCAGGAAGATACCGCGACCAGCCGCCGGTTCATCTGGCGGGCGGCGGGCCGGGTGTGGGCGGATCATCGGGTCTGGGGCACCGGGCTCGGCACGTTCAACATCGTCTACTCGGCATACCGGCCGCCGGATGTCCTGGCCACGTATGCCATCCTCCCGGTCCCGGGCTCGGCGCATGACGATTATCTTCAGGTCTTGGCCGAGACAGGCGCCGTCGGGGCCGGCGTGTTCGCCGCCGCGCTCCTGTGGGGCGTGTGGCGCGCCGCGCTCCGTTACCGATGCGGCGACACGGACGACCGCCTCTGGATCGGGGCCGGCGTGGCCGCGGCCGCCGGCATCGGTGTCACGAGCCTCGTCGACGAGAATCTCTATGTGGTCAGCAACCTGGTCATGCTGGTCGCGCTCGCGGCGGTCGTGGCGGCGTACGTGACGCGCCGCGCACGGCCGCGGCTGCGGCTGTGGAAACGGCTCTTCGTTCTGCCGGCCGGCGTGGTCGTCGCCGCGTTGCCGCCGCTACTGGCGCCGCCGGTCGTGGCCACCGTGCTGCACAACGAGGCGACCGCCGAGGTGGCCGCCCTTCGGTTCACGGACGCCGTCGCGACCTTCCGCGCCGCGCGGCCGCTCGATCCGCTCAATGGCGTCATCCCGGCGTACATGGGCGACCTCGCGGCCGACCTGTACCGGCGGCGGCTCACCACCGCGCTGGGACCTTGGCAATCCATGCGCGATGTCGCCGCCGGGCTGTATGAGCAGGCGATCGCGGCCAACGCCTGGGACCCGTATCCGTGGGCCGAGTTGGGACGCCTACGCCGAGACGAACACCGCTATCCCGACGCGATTGCCGCTTTCCGGGAGGCGATCCGGCGCGACGCCTACACGCCGCGGTACCGTCTGTGGCTGGCGGACGTGCTCCGCATCACCGGAGACCGAGATGGGGCACGGCGCGAGTACGAGGAAGCGGCCCGTCTGTATCCCGTGGAGCTCGTCATGATCGTGCATCACGAAGGTCAAAGCGACCGCTATGCCGTCTCCAAGGCGCAACTCGACGAAGTCGAGCGCGCGCTCACGCAGCTCGGGCGGGCTCCGTAGCGGGCAGAACGGGGGACTAACGGGAACCTTTCGTCTCGTACAACCGCGCGTCCGCGGCGGCGAGCAACACGTCCGCCGCATCGCCGTCGTCGGGACGAGACGCGATCCCCCAGGACAAGATCAGGGTCGTCGGCATCTCCCCTAACTCGCCGGCGCGGGGAATCTCCCGAAAGCGTCCGGCAATCGTGTCGGCGATCTGCCTTGGGGTGTCCGGGAACAACAACGCGAACTCGTCCCCGCCATACCGCGCGACGAGATCGTAGCCGCGGGTACGTCGCTTCATCGTGTGGGCGACGTCTCGCAGCGCGGCGTCGCCGGCTGCGTGCCCGTACCGGTCGTTCACCGCCTTGAAACCGTCCAGGTCCACAAGGGCGATGCTGAGGGGACGGCCGGTCCGGCGGCTCCGGAGCAGTTCCACGCCGAGCCGATCGAGAAACGCCCGGCGATTGGGCAGTTCGGTGAGCGGATCGGCAAAGGCCAATTCGGCCAGCCGTTCGTGGGCCTGTGCCGCCTCGAACAGGCTGCCCAGATACGTGGCGAGGAGGGACAGCAGATCGAGGTCCCGGGCCGCGAAGGCGGCCACCGCGGAGCGGTGGGCGCCGATCGCTCCGATCGGATGACCGGTCGCGAGGAGCGGCGCATAGATGCCGGAGCCGACCTGCTCGCCTTGCCCGCGCGCGCGGGGATCGACGTGGATGTCGGGGATGCTCAGCGGCACTCGGGCGTCGATGGTCGCCCACAGCGGGCCGCGTCCGTTGCGGACGGCGCCGTCCCGGGCGTATGTGCACAGCCCGGTGGCCCCCACGATCGTGAGCAAATCGGGGTCGTGCTCGTCGATGAGCCCGATGGTGCAGGAGTCGAACCCGGCGGCCTCGCGCAGGGACTCCAAGACCTCCGTCACCAGATTTTCGAGGCTCAGCACCGCCGTGAACTGGCGCGCGAGCCTTGCCAGGAACTCCAGCGCTTTATCAGCCCCATCGGATAACCGCATCACAGGCTCCGCCATCCGCGTGATCCATCATGGGCCGACGAACAGCCCTGTTTCCCAGTCTCCTTGTGCCCGTCCGGCCGTCGGGCATAGACATGAGGACGTAAAGCGATGCTATCCTCGTCGCAGATGACCTGGCGGTAGTCCGCCACCGCTAGGCCGGTCCAGCGAGCGCCCGCAGAATCTTGGCTGGGGTGATCGGCAGCGAGGTGACCCGGACGCCGACCGCGTTCGCGATCGCGTTGGCGATCGCCGCGGGCGTCGGAATGATCGGCGGCTCGCCGACGCCCTTCACGCCAAGGTTATTGGAGATGGGATCGGGCCGCCCGACGGCCAGGGCCTCGATCTCCGGCAGGATCGACGGCCGGGGGAGGGCGTAGGCGTCGAACCCGAGATCCATCACCGTGCCGCTCTCCGGATCCGTCACGTGATCCTCGCACAGCGCCATCCCCAGCCCCTGGATCACGCCGCCCTGAATCTGGCTCGCATAGCCGAGCGGGTTGATGACGCGGCCGACGTCGTGGCAGGCGGTGATCTTGACGACGCGCACTTCACCGGTCTCCGGGTCCACCTCGACTTCCGCGATCTGCACGCCCCACGTCCGGATGGTCACCCCGTCCGGGTTCGCGCCGCGGAATCCGCGCCCGGCGATCGTAAAATTCCCCATGCGGCCGGTGAGCTCATGGACCGCGATCTTCCGATCGGGCACGCCGGCGACGGCGAGCCGCCCGTCCTCGAGCCGGACGTCGGACGGCGCCGCCTCGAGCACCGACGCGGCGGTCTCGAGGAGATGCCGGCGCGCTTCCTCCGCCGCCACACGCACGGCGGGGCCGCACGACGCGATCGTCTGGCTGCCGGCGGAGAGCGGGCTGTAGGGGAAGTCGGTGTCGCCGATCCGGACGGTGACCCGCTCGATCGGCAGCGTCAGCACCTCCGCGGCGATTTGCGTGAGCGCGGTGCGGGCGCCCGTCCCGATGTCCTGCGTCCCGATCCGGACCTCGGCGCTGCCGTCCGCGTTGAGCCGCACCTCGGCGTACGCCGGCGCCGAGCCCGAGCCGCCCCAGATCTGCGTCGCCATGCCGAATCCGCGGCGCGGGCCGCCGGTCCGGACCGGCACCTGCGGCGTGCGCGCGCGGCGCCCCCAGCCGGCGGCCTGGGCCGCCATGTCGTACGCCTCGCGCAGGAACTTGCTCGAATACCCCCGGCCGAGCACCTGGTCGGTCTCGGCGTAGTTGCGAAGCCGCAGCTCGAGGGGGTCGATGCCCAGCCGGTCGGCGAGAGCCTCCATCGCGCCTTCGAGCGCGACGGTGCCTTCGACGAATCCCGGCGCGCGAAAGGCCGCGCTCGGCCCGGTGTTGGTGAAGACGTTCCACACTTCCGTCCGGACGTTCGGACACGCGTACAGTTCCTTCGCGGGCCCCGCGATCGGCGACCCGACCGCCCGGTAGGCGCCGAGTCCCGACACGCCGCGGTAGTCGAGCGCGACGAGCCGCCCGTCGCGGCGCGCGCCGAGCCGGATGTGCTGGCGGCTTCGGGGCCGCTTGCCCGCGGCCAGACTCTCCTCCGCCCGCGTAAACATCAGTTTCGCCGGCCGCCGGGTCAGCCGCGCGGCGAGCGCGGCGATGACCGTGTACTTGCCGGCCTGGTTCTTGCTGCCGAAGCCGCCGCCCATGAACGGACTCAGGACCCGCACGTGATCCATCGGAATGCGGAGTGCGGCGGCGAGCTGGCGGCGCACGCCGAAGATGTGCTGCGTCGAATCCCAGATCGTCAGGCGATCGCCGTTCCATTCGCAGAGCGAGCCGTGCGTCTCCATGCTGTGATGCAACACGTCCTGCGTGTCGGCGTCGAGCTCCACCGTCACTTCGGCCTCCCCGAACCCGCGGCCGGCGTCGCCGCGCGCGTAGCGCTCGGGCTCGCCGCCGAGGACGTTGCCGGCCGGCTGCACCTTCGGCGCCCCGTCCGCGAGCGCGGCGTCGGGATCGACCACATGGGGCAGGACCTCGTACTCCACGTCGATGAGGTCGAGGGCGTCGCGCGCCGCCGCGGCCGTGTCGGCGAAGACCGCGGCCACCTCGTCGCCCGCGTACCGCAGCTCGACGTCGAACAGCGCGCTCAGGCCATTGTACCAGGGCAGGCCGGTGACGTTCAGGTGCGACAGCACCGCGCGCACCCCGTCGGCGCGTTCGGCCCGGGACACGTCGAGGCGCCGGATGCGCGCGTGCGCATGCGGTGAGCGAAGCACCGCGCCGTGCACGGTCCCGGCCGGGTAGAGATCCGCGGTGTACCGGGCCGTCCCGGAGGCGCGCTCCGCGCCGTCCACCCGGGCGACCGGCGTGCCCACCACGCGAAACGTCTGATCGGCCTGCCAGATCGGCGCGTCGTCGCCCTCGAGCACCACCTCGCGCTCTTCGACGCGACCTTCAAACTCGACGTTCTGCTTGACGATCCGCGGCATCGCGTTATCCTCCCGCCAGTTCTCGTGCCGCGGCCTGAATCCGCAACTGCGTCCCGCACCGGCAGACGTTGCCCTCGAGCGCGCGGCGCACCGTCTCCGCCGAGGGATGCGCCGTCCGCCGCAGCAGCCCCTCGAGCGCCATGATCTGGCCGGGGGTGCAAAACCCGCACTGCAGCGCGTCGTGCCGGATGAAGGCCTCCTGGATCGGCGCGAGCCGGCCGGCCTCAGACAGCGTCTCGATCGTCTCCACCGTGCGGCCGGCCGCCTGCACGGCGAGCACGAGACACGCCAACACCGGCCGGCCGTCCAGCAGCACGGTGCAGGCGCCGCAGGTCCCGACGCCGCAGCCCTCCTTCGTGCCCGTCAGACTGAGATCTTCACGGAGCGCGTGGAGCAGCGACCGGCGCGGCGACACGTGCAGCGTTTCGGACCGGCCGTTCACGGTCAGCGCGACGGCGCGCCGGCCCTCGTCAGGGGGCGGCGCGTCCGGCCCGCCCTCGTCAGGGGGCGACGCGGAAACATTCGGCATGGAACCCTCCTCTGGGGATGCGTACGAAGACGTCCTCTCCGCGGATTCGGTCCGGCGGCAAGGCGCTCCTCCGCTGACGCGCGTGCTACACTAGCTAACGAGATGGCCAGGCGCACGATGCCCACGCCCACCGAGATCGCGGAAGATCGCGGCGCGGGGGAACTGCGCATCACGTGGAGCGACGGGCACCTGAGCCGCTACACGTACCGGCGGCTGCGGCAGGCCTGTCCGTGCGCGATGTGCGTGCACGAGTGGACCGGGGAGCGCCTCCTCGACCCGAGCCGCGTGCCGCCCGACGTGCGGCCAAGGGAAGTCGGCCGGGTCGGCGCCTACGCCCTCCGCTTCACGTGGTCGGACGGCCACATGACCGGCATCTACACGTTTCCGCTGCTTCGGACGCTCTGCGAATGCGAGGCGTGCGCGGCCGCCCGCACCGCCGGGCAGCAGCCGCTCCGGTGACTCAGGGCCCCACGCTGTAGCGGTCGAGTTTCACCGGATCGAGCTCCAGGCCGAGCCCCGGCCCCGTGGGCAGCGTGATCATCCCCTCGTGCGGGACGGGAAACGGCCGCGTGAAGATCTCACGCAGCGGATTCTCGACGTAGGCCGTCCCCATGTACTCGTAGGTGCAGAAGTTCGGCGCCGCCGCGGCGAGGTGCAGCGAAGCGAGATGCGCCACGCCGCCGCTGAACCCGGTGTGCGGGGCGTAGGCGAGGTTGTGCGCGTGGGCGAGGGCCCACAGGCGCCGCGCGGGCGTGATCCCGCCGATGCGGGCAACTTCGGGCTGCAGCACGTCGACGCACCCCCGCGCGATGAGATCCCGAAAGCCGAACAACCCGAACTCGGTTTCCCCCGCGGCGAGCGGCACGCGGACGGCCCGGCGGAGGTGGGCGTAGCCGTCGAGGTCGTCGGCGGGGACCGGCTCCTCGAGCCACGTCACGTCGAGCTCCTCGATCTGCCGCCCCACGCGCACCGCCGTGCCGATGTCGTAGGCGCCGTTGGCGTCGAACATGAGCGCGACGTCGGCGCCGACCGCCTCCCGCACCGCCCGGGCGGTCGCGACGTCGGCGCGGTCGCCGCCGCGCGCGGCCGGCCAGCCGAGCTGCACCTTGATCTGCGAGAATCCCCGGGCCGCCTGCGCGCGCGCTTCGTCGGCCATCCGCGCGATCTCGTCGAAGTACACCTTCGAGACGTAGCAGCGGACGCGCTCGCGGCCGGCGCCGCCCAGGAACTTGTACAGCGGGACCCCCGCCGCGCGGGCCAGGAGATCCCAAATCGCGGTGTCGATGCCGCTCATCGCCTCGAGGACCAAACCGCGCGTATGTCCCCACCGGCGGAGCAGGCCGAGCATCTCGTCCCAGAGGCCCTCGACGTCCCATGGATCGCGGCCGCGGACGAGCGGCGCGAGCAGCCGGTCGACGACCGCCGTGACCATCTCGGGCGCGCGGCGCACGATGCACTCGCCCGCGCCGGCGAGCCCGTCGTCGGTTCGGACCTGGACTACGGCCGCGAAAAACGTCGGGAACGTGCCGATGGAAAATTCCACCGCCCGGGGCGCCGCGGCCGCGAGCGGCGTGCAGGTGACGGACGCGATTTTCACGCCGGTGCCTTCGCGGCCACCGTCCGGCTTTCCTCGACCGCGCGGCGGGAATGCCGCCGCGCCCCGCCGGCGTTCGACAGGGAAAGGCCGCCGGATGCATCGCGGCGGCGCCGCCGGTTCGGGGAGGCGCGGGATGGACTGGGGTCGGGTGTTCGCGGACGGACTGAGCTATGACGAATTCCTCGAGCGGCACGGCACCGCCGAGCACCGGACGCGGTGGAAGGGCGTCTACGACAAGGCGACGCTCACCGCGGAGCAGCGGGAGCTCATCGGCGGCTTCGTCCGCGAGATGCACGTCCTCGTGATCGCCGGCGCGTGGTGCGGCGACTGCGTCAATCAGTGTCCGATCATGCAGCGCATCGCCGAGGAGAGCCCGAAGGTCCAGCTCCGCTTCGTCGACCGCGACGTCCAGGCCGCGGCGCAGGACGCCGTCGTGCTGAACCTCGGCCGGCGGGTGCCGGTCGTGGTGTTCCTGAGCGAGGACGATCAGGAGTGCGGCCGGTACGGCGACCGCGCGCTCGCCACCTACCGCCAGATGGCCGCGGACCGGCTGGGGCCCGCGTGTCCGACCGGGATCGTGCCGCCCGGACCGGCGCTCCTCCAGGCGGTGACCGCGGAGTGGGTGGGCCAGTTCGAGCGCATTCAGTTGATGCTCCGGCTGTCCCGGCGGCTCCGGGAGAAGCACGGCGACTGACGGGCGTCTAGGAGGCCGGCACCTGCACGCGCGCGGGCGCGGTGGGGCCCAGAACGAGCAGGGCCTCGACCGCGGCCGAGAGGTCGGACGGGGTCGTGCCGTCCTCCGGGAACGACACCACGCCGGCGCTCTGCGCCACGCGCTCCACCTGGAAAAGGCGGCGGGCCACGTCGTCGTGTTCGAGGCGCGAGACGAGATCCTGGGTCATATCGAGCGCGCGGACTTTCGGAAGGCGCGGCAGCAGCAGCGCGAACCGGCCGGCCCCGTCGTAGGAGAGGACGTCCACGCGGCGGATCGCCGCCTGGAGGATCTTGACCGCGCGGCGAAGCGCGAGGTCGCGGTCCTCCGCGTCCGCCCCGGTGGTGGCGTAGTCTTCCAACTGGATTTCGGCGATCGAGAAGACGAGGAGCAGCGACCGGCAGCGGTCGATCTCCTCCCGGACCAACAGCTCGAAGGTCGGCCACGGACACAGCGCGCGCATCGGATCGCTGCGGATCATCCGCTGGACCTCTTCATGCAGGCGGGCGGCCTCGACCGCGGCCACGCTCTGGGTCGCGACGCCGCGAAGCTGGCGCCGCGCCGTCTCGGAGAACTCCGGCGGCTGCTCGCAGAGGCCGGTGAGCCACGCGCGCGGTTTGCCCGACCGCACGAGCGCGGCGGCGCACCACCAGCCCTCCGGTTGCTCCGGGGACCCCAACGGCTGCACGCGGATCTCACCGCCCTCCGTGGCGCCGGGCAGCGCCGGCAGGACGAGGGCGCCGGCCGCGTCGCGGGGCAGCGACCCGCGGGCCACGCTCGTGTGCAGGCTGCCGTCGTCCATGACGACATGGGCCGCGGCCCGTTCGACGCCGGTCAGCCGGCAAAACGCGTCCAGCAATGTTTCCATCACGCCGTCGACCCGGAGCTCCCCGCTGAGCGCCCCGGCGAGCGCGTTGTACGTCTCGAGCTCCTGCACGTGGGCCGCGAGCTCGCGCGTGGCGTCGCGAAGGCGGCGATCCAACTCGACGTTCCACCGGGCCTGCTGGCTGCTCGCCCGGTGCTCGTTGACGAGCATGCCGAGGACCAGCGCGAGCAGGAACGCGCCGGCGATGAACGCGCCGAGCCGGAACCCGGCGGTCTCGAACGTCGCCGCCTGGCCGCCGAGCGTCCACAGCAAGATCAAGAGGCACACCGTCGCGACGGCCGCCGCAAGCGCCTGGCGCAGGTCGAGCGAGACGGCCGCTTCCAAGATCGCGAGATAGTAGAGGTACAGGAACGGGCTGTTCAAGGTGCCGGAGAGGAGCAGCAGCGCCGTAATAACCACGAGATCGAGAACCAGCACCAGGTCCGCGCGGGCGAGGGCGGGGACGCGCCGCGGACCGGCCGCCAGCACCACGACATACCCGACCAGAATGACGAAGGTGGCCGCGGCGGCGGCGGGCGGAACGACGATGATCCCGAGCCACGTGGCCGGAATGAGCGTGAGGAGAATCACGAAGCGGATCATGGCCGACCACAGCCGCACGGGACGGACGCGCGTCGCCGCCCCCTCGGTCTCCGACACACTGTGTCCCTCGGACGGGACGGCCGGAGCCAATGCTGAAGCAGAGGCGACCACAGAGTCAGCCATCTAGATCGGTAGTATGCCCCCGAGAACATGAGAAGCGGACATCATGCGCGCCCTCGATCGGGGCAGGGCCGCAGAGCCGGCGCGGGTTGACACTCGCCGTGGACGTCCCTAGAATGACTTGTGACGCCTTTGTGCCCTCGAGTTGCAGAACGTCACAAATTGCGGAGTCTTTAGTATGGAAACGGTCCCCGCGACGCACGACCATCCCGAGCGGCTCGAGCGCTTCAACGCGCGCATCGCCGCAGGCGACCAGATCGAAGCGGGGGAGTGGCTCCCTGAACCGTACCGCTTCGAGGCGCAGCGCCTCATCCAGATGCACGCGAACTCGGAGATCATGGGTGCGCTGCCCGAGCGGGAGTGGATTCCCCGGGCCCCGACGCTGGCGCGCAAGATGGCGTTGACGGCCAAGGTGCAGGACGAGGTGGGCCACGGGATGCTGCTGTACCGCGTCGCCGAAACCCTCGGCCGCCCTCGTGAGGAGATGTACGCCGAGCTCGTCGAGGGGCGCGCGCGGTTCCACAACGTCTTTCATTATCCTGCCGAGACGTGGGCGGACGTGGCGATCATCCAGGTCTTTGTGGACGGCGCCGCGATGCAGACGCAGGGGGCGCTGCGGTCGTGCTCGTACGCACCGTATTCGCGGGTCCTCAAGCGCATCTGCTACGAAGAGGACTTCCACATCCAGCTCGGACTGGACGTCTGGCGGTCGCTCGCGGAAGGCACGCCGGCGCAGCGCGCGATGCTCCAGGACGCGCTCAACCGCTGGTGGACTCCGATCATCCACTTCTTTGGCATGCCGGACAAGGTCTCGCCGCACACCGAAACGATGCTCGCCTGGCGGCTCAAGGTGAAGTCCAACGAGGAGCTCCGCCAGCAGTTCCTCCGGCGCTTCGTGCCGATCATTCTCGAGTACGGGCTCGTGGTACCGGATCCCGGCCTGCGCTGGGTCGACGCCGACCAGCGGTACGTCTACACCGAGCCCGATTGGGACGAGCTCAAGCGCGTGGGCCGCAACGGCGGCCCGAAGAGCGCCGAACGGCTGGCCCTCCGGCAGTCGTTCTACCGCCAGCACGCCTGGGTGCGGGAGGCGCTGAGCCGGTGGAACGCGGTCGCGGCGTGACCCCCTGGATCCGCACGCTCGGGGCGCCGCCGGACGTGTGGGCGGTCTTCCTGCAGGGGCGCCGGCGGGACCCGCACGTGCACGTCGGCGACGTCCACGCGCCCGACGCCGAAATGGCGCTCGTCCTGGCGAAAGAGAGCTACGCCCGGCGCGATCCCTGCGTGAGCCTTTGGGTCGTTCCGGCGGCGGAGATTCGCGCGACGCCCGGCGACGCGGTCGAGATGTTCGAACCGGCGACGGACAAGAGCTACCGCTTCGGCGGATCGTACCGCCAGCAGCAGCGCGTCTATCGCGGAAGCTACCAGACCGCCCCGCCGGAGGACGACCGCTAGCCGTGCCCGCCCCGCTGGCCGCCATCGCCGACCCGAGCGTCCGCACCGCCTTTCGGGAGTGGCTGCTCCGCGTCGCCGATGACGAGCTCACCATCGGCCACCGGCATTCCGAGTGGACAGGCGTGGGGCCCGACATCGAGAGCGACGTCGCGATGAGCAGCATTGCCCAGGAAGAGATGGGTCACGCCCGCGTCTTCTACGAGCAGATCGCCGCGGACGAGCCCGGCGGCGTCGACCGTCTGGCCTTCGGCCGCCCGCCTGAAGAATTCCGCAACGCCGTCCTCCTCGAACAACCGAACCGGGGGTGGGAATTTTCGATCGTCCGGCTGGCCCTCTACGAGCCGTTCGAAGGCCTGCGTCTCGGATTGCTTGCCGCCTGCGGGCAAGAGCCCGTCGCCGGACTGGCCGCGACGCTGGCGCGCGAGGAGCGGTATCACGGGCTCTTCGCGTCGACGTGGCTCGAGCGGCTGTGCGGGCCATCGGACGACGCGCGGGCCCGGGTGCAGGCGGCCCTCGAGGCGGCCTGGCCGTATGCCCTCGGGATGTTCGAAACGACGCCCGCCGACGATCTGCTTCTCGGCGCCGGACTGCTCCGGGATCCGGGGACACGACAGCGCGAGGTCTGGGAGGCGGAGGTGCGCCCGCTGCTCGCGCGCTGTCGTCTCACCGTCCCGGCCGCCGAACCGTGCGACGGGGGCCGCCGAGGCCTGCACACGCCGGACCTCGTCGCGATGCACGCGCAGATGACCGAAGTCTGGGGATCCGATCCCGAGGCGCGCTGGTGAGCCCCGAGACCGCCACGCTCGAGCAGGCCGCCTGGGACGTGCTGCGCAGCGTCGAAGACCCGGAGCTGCCGATCGCGATCACGGATCTGGGACTGGTGCGCGACGTGCGCGTCGACGACGCCGCACGCGTGCACGTTCGGCTCGTGCCGACGTGGACGGCCTGTCCCGCGCTCGCGGTCATTCGCAGCCGGGTCCGGCAGGGTCTGCTCGCCGTCCCCGGGGTGCGTGACGTGTCGGTCGACTACACCTACGACGAACCGTGGACGCTCGAGCGGATGACGAGCAGGGGACGGGAACAACTGGCGGCGCACGGCCTGGCGGTGCCGGCGTGCCGGTTCGCCGAGCCGCCGGTCTGTCCGTACTGCGGCTCGCACGACGTCGCGATCGAGAGCCTGTTCGGCCCCACGCTGTGCCGGTCTACGTATCTGTGCCGGCACTGCCGGAATCCCTTCGAACGGTTCAAGCCGCCGGCCGAGCCGTAGCCCGCCGCCGGGCCTACATCGCGTCGATCGCGGCTTTGAGCACGGTCGCCGCCGCGACCATCCCCGCCACGGTCGCGTGCTCGCCCGCGTTGTGCGCCTGCCCGGACGACCCGGGACCGATGTTGCAGAAGTCGCGCGTCCGCTCGGCAAAGATCGACAGGTCCTGCCGGCCCTGGGAGAACTGGAGCGGCGCCTCACCCTGCAACCGAGCCAGCGCGTCACGGACGACGGCGAGGGTGTGCCCGGCGCGGTCGGCGAGCGTGGGCAGGCAGAGCTTCGTCACCTGCAGGTCGTGGGCGACGCCGTCGGCCGCGGTAAGCAGCTCCCCTTCGAACGTTCCGTAGTCTTCCCCGGGGGCGAGCCGCCGGTCGACCGTCAGCTGCAGGCGGTCCGGAATGATGTTGTCGGCCAGCCCGGCGCGCGCGGCAACGACGGAGAGCGACGGCACGCTCTGGACCCCGGGGGCCACTTCCACGTTTCTGTGGCGGCTGGCCGTTTCGGCGATCCGCGAGATCACGTCCACACCGCGGTAGATCGCGTTGTCGGCGCGGCGCCAATCCGAGGAGTGTCCGCTTCGTCCGCGCACGACGAGGTGGCCGATCGCACGGCCCTGACAGCCGATGCCGATCGACAGGCGCTTCTTCGCCTCGTCGTAGGACGGCTCGGTCGTGATCGCATAGTCGGGGGACGCCCGCCCGATCAGCCGGCGCACGCCGTTGCGGGGGGTGACGGCCCCGCCTTCCTCGTTGTTGGTGAAGGCGAACCACACGCGGATCTTCGGGCGCACGTGCTGTGCGAGCCACATCATGCAGGCAAGTCCCGCCTTCATGTCGGAGGCTCCAAGTCCGATGATGCGGCCGTTCTCGACGCGCGGGGAAAAGGGATCCTGCGTCCATCCGTCGACCGCCGGGACCGTGTCCATGTGGCCGTTCACGACCAGCAGCCGGCCGTCCCGTCCCGCGGAGCCGGGATCCCCCGCGCCGACCTCGGCGGTCACGTTGCCCTCAGGGTCGCGCTCGACGTGCACGTCCGCGTGTTTGAGCGCGTCATGAATGTGCTGCGAGATCGCGGCCTCCTCCCCGGTGACACTTCGGATGGCCACCAGGTCGCAGAGCGTCCGCTCGAGATACGCTGCCATGTCCGGCACTGTTCGATCCCTCCCCGATGTCTGGCGCGAAGACATGCTTCGCTGCGGGCCGCACCCGCCCTGCGGTTCGTCCACGCGACCGCCGGCGCGCCGGCGAGGTCCGCGGACCGGCTAGACCGGGTACACCACCCGAAACCGATCGTACGCCTCGATGAGCGCCGCGCCCGTCGCCGGGTCGCGGAAGGCGAACTCGTACCGGCTCAGGCGCGAGAGGAGCAGCGGGCGCCCGCCGACCGAGACATCCGTGCCGATCGGCGACGGCGCGCGCGGATCGCCCGTTGCAAGCGGGCTGGTCGTCAGGAAATAGTCGCCGACCAGACGCTCGCGCAGGAGCGATGCCAGGATCCAGGGTCCGCCCTCCGTGAGGACCAGCCGGGCTCCCCGCGCCCCGAGCAGCCCGAGCGCGCCGCGCACCGCGGGCCGGCCGTCCGGGCCCTCCTCGACGCGGACGACCTCGACCCCGAGGGCCTCGATCCGCCGGACGGCCGCCGCCGACGGCCGAGCCCCGGTGATGATGAGCCGGTCGAACCGTGCGTCGGTGAAGAACCGGCGCTCCAGCACGTCGTCGCCCCACGCGACGTCGGTCGCCATCAGCGCCACGAGCAGCCTCGCCGGGCGTCCGGCGGCGATCCGGCGCGCGGTCTCCTCCTCGGGCATCGCGGCGTGCACGTCTTCCGCCAGCATCGTGCCGGTACCGGAGAGCAGCACGTCCGCGGACCGCCGCAACCGCATGAGGACAAAGCGGTCGACGGGCGTCCCGATGGGCGCCGCCTTGCCCTCGATCGTCGCCTCGCCGTTCTGCGTCATCACCATGTTGGCGAACACGGCCGGCAGGCCGTCGCGGCTCCGCGGCACCTCGACGGACGCGTAGAGGTCGTCGAGCGGCACGTCGCGCGGATACGGCTCGGCAACATGCCACACGAGGCGGACGGTGGGAGGGAGGGAGAGGGTTTGCTTCCAGCCGGCGCCGCTCATGGATATGCCGCGTGCCCCCCGGGTAATGGTGGCGACTCAACGCTCGCGTCTTGGGTTCCTAAATACAAGCTCAAATGGTAAGCTATCCTGCACATTTGACCTGCGTGGTTGGTGGATGCGGCGGATCGTCGTGGTCGGCACGAGCGGCTCCGGCAAGACAGCGCTGGCGCGCCGGCTTACCGAGCGTCTCGGGTATCCGCACATCGAGCTCGACGCGCTTAACTGGAATGCCAACTGGACGAACGTTCCGATCGAGACGTTTCGCGGACGCGTCGTGCGGGCGCTCGACGCCGACGAGTGGGTCGTCGACGGGAACTACGCCAAGGTACGAGACATCGTATGGACTCGAGCGGACACCATCGTCTGGCTCGACTATTCGCTGCCCCTCATTCTATGGCGGCTGGTGCGGCGGACGTTCGGGCGGGTCGCGACCGGCGAGGAACTCTGGGCCGGGAACCGGGAGAGTGTACGCATTCTGTTCAGCCGGGATTCGATTGTTCTCTGGGCGCTCCAGACCTACCGGCCGCTACGCCGCACCTACGCCGCGATTCCCGGAAACCCGACCTGGGCACACCTGACGTTGGTGCGCCTGCGGTCCCCGCGGGAATGTACGGCATGGCTGGCGCGGCTGACTGGATGATACTATGTGCCTGCGATGGACGAAGCGGCCTGGCGGCAGCTGTGGGGCGCGCTCAACGTGTTGGAAGCGCGGGCGCGCGATCTCCGGCGGCTCTCACAGGAAGAGCCGTTGCTGAAGCCGCGGCCCGATTATCCGCACGCACATGTCGGGAGATCCCATGCCGATGAGCTGCGCGAGGTCTTTGCCGAGCTGGCAACGGCGTTCGCCGACGCGAACCGGCTCCTGCCTGCGATCCTCCCCAACGGAGCTGCGCCGCCCGGGGTCTCCGCCGACGAAGGACCGGCGGCGCTGGCCGGCCGGTTGGCCGCGCTCGAGCGACTGACCTCCAGTCTCGCGCGGGAGGCGTTCGAGCCGCCCCCAACGCTGCCGCCCCACGCACCGCCGTACCTCGTGACCATTCCCGGGCATGATCTGCCGGGGACGAAAGCGATGCTGCTCGGCCAGGGCATCGCCGAGATCGTGGCGTCGCTTCGAAACGCGCTGGTCGCGGCCGCGAACCCGTCGCCCCGAGAGACCTGAACGACGGCCGGGGGCAACCACCGTCCGCACGGTCCCGTCCGTTGGGTGTCCCGGTGGGAAGTGTGGAATCAGCACGCCCCCGAGCGCCGAATCTGGCGGGTGCCGTATTGGGGCACGGAGGCGCCCCAGTCCTCACCCGCGGCGACCACCGCGCTGGCGTCGTTGGCGGCCCGCTTTCGCACCGCGCTCGGGGATACTTACGCGTTCGCCGTACGGCACCGGTGTGACGGGTTCGTCACGTCGTTTGCGAAGGCGATCGAGACTCTTGATTCCCGGGGAGAAAAGGGGCACGGCTATCACAGGGATTTGGCCCCCGACGGGTGCCTCCCGGCTCTTGCGACGTGTCTGCTGGACGCCTCTCAGTCGGCGTGGGTGTTCGGGGGCATGGGCTCGTGGAACGACATGGCCTTCGACGGAGGGGCGCAGATCGAGTGCGACCGGGTTTCGGAACAGTTGTTTCCGGCGGTCTGTGACGCGATCGAAGCCGCGGCCAACGACTCGTGCGCCGGTGACGGCTGAGCGACCCTGCCCGGACGGAGCGTCAGCCGCCGACCGCCGCCGCCGTGTGCGGCTTGATCACGTCGAGCGGATCGAATCTGCCGCCGAGGATCGCATCGCTCCGCACGCCGAGCCACTGCTCCAGCACGGTGCTGTACACACTGCGGAAGTCGGTCTCGTACTTGAGGTCACCCTGATCCAGGTCGGTCAGGCTCGGCTGCCCGCCGTGGACGCCCGGCTTCACCTGGCCGCCGACGAGGAGCATCGGCGCGGCGGTGCCGTGGTCGGTGCCGCCGGAGGCGTTTTCGGCGACGCGACGGCCGAACTCCGAGAACGTCATGAGGAGCACCTTGTCTTGCAGGCCTTTCGTCTTCAGGTCCGCCAGGAACGCGCCCAACCCGCCGCCGAGCGACTCGAGCAGCCGGTCGTGCCGGCCCGCCTGGGTGACGTGGGTATCGAAGCCGCCGAGGCCGACGTAGTACACGCGCGTCGGGGACCCCGCCGCGATCAACTCGGCCACGATCCGGAGTTTCTGCGCGAAGGGATCCTTCGGATACCCCGATCCGGCGTCTTGCGTCAGCCGTCCGGCGAGCCTGTTGAGGTCCGCCGCGGCAAGCAGCGCGTTCATCTCGGTGTGCGTGAGGAAGTCGACCACGGGCTCGTCGCCCGGCACCGGCTGCAGGAGGCGGCGGAAGGCTTCGAGTTCCTGCGGACCGCCGCCCTGGACAGGATGGAACCCAAACTGCGCGATGTTCGGCACGGCCACCACGCGCGGCGAGTTGCCCTGCATGGCCAGCGGCATGTCCGGGGACAGCGTCATGCCCGCCGTCGCCCCACAGTCGGGACATTCACTGTCGAAGAGGCGGCCGAGCCACCCGCTCTTCGGGCCGGTCCCGGCCGGATCCGCAGTCTGCCAGATCTCCATCGACCGGAAGTGGCTGCGGTTCGGGTTGGGATAGCCGACCCCCTGGACGACGGCCACGCGGCCGTCGTCGTACGCGCTCTTGATGGCGGTGAGGGCCGGATGCAGGCCCACTTCGTCGGTGAGCCGCAGCACTTTCTCGTGCGGCACGGCCAGCCTCGGGCGCGCGCGGTAGTATTCGTCGTGCAGGAAGGGCACGACGGTGTTCAGGCCGTCGTTGCCGCCGCCGAGCTGGACCACGACCAGCGTCGGCCAGTCGGGCCGGCCGGCCGCGGACGCGGTCAGGCGGAGATCCCACGGATTGTTGAGCGCGAGCGCGGTCCGCGTGAGAAACATCGGCGCGGTGGCGCCGGCGGCCAGAATGGTCAACCCCTTCGTCAGAAACTCGCGCCGCGTCGTCATCGTGCGCATCGTCGGATCTCCTCCATCAGAGCGCGTCGGTCAGCACCGCCTCGCATCCAGTGCCGCCTGGGTCAACTGCTCGATCTGTGTCGTCAGAACTGTCGTGATTGGCGCCGCGTTAGGCGACCTGGTAGTCGGGCAGGCTCATGATCAGATGCACGGCCTCCCTCGACACCCGCCCGCCGGTCGCCTCCGTGAACCTCACACGACGCTGGGGCGGCAGCGGGCGCCCGAGGAGCCGGGTGATCGCGGCATCGAGCGTGGGGAACGCGCCGTCATCGACCGGACCCAGGCGTCCCGAGATAAGCGCCGCGGCGAGATCGGCCCGCGCGAACACGGTCCCGGCGTTGATCCACGCGGTCCCGCCGTGCCAGCCGGCGACGGTCGGCGGGAAGAACAGCTGCTGTCCCATCGCGCCCGCGGCCTGGTACACGCGCACCCAGGCCGGGGCGTTCACGCCGAGATGGCGGACCGCGCCCACGGCGAACTCGACCGGCCCTTTCACCTGCGCCAACATCACGTCCCGGCTGTAGAACGTCCTGGATCGAAACATCGACTTCAGCACGGGCGCGAGGTCGTAGTTGGCCGCCCGCAACCGCCGCGCCATCGCGTCGACGAGCGCCTGATCGGGGCGGGGCGCGACGAAGAACGCGGCCAGCTTGCCGGCGATGAACCGCGGCGTCGCCTCATGCGCCAGGATGATCCGCATGATGTCGGTCCCGTCCCAGGCGCCCGCCTGTCCGAGGAACACCTTCGGCCCGCCGTCGTGGATCTCCGGGCGGAAGGCGAAGGTGCGCCGGCCTTCGCCCGGCCGGAACTCGCGCAGGCTCCACCCGGTCCAGGCGCGCGCCGATTCTTTGACGTCCGTCTCGGTATAGTGGCCGATCCCCATCGAAAACAGCTCCATGAGCTCGCGGGCCCAATTTTCGTTGGGGTGGCCCTTGCGGTTCTCGTCGTTGTTGAGGTAGAGGAGCATCGCCGGGTCGCGCGCGACGCCGTCTAGGAGGCGGGCAAAGTTCCCGGCCGCGTTCCGCCGGAAGAGCTGGTTCTGATTGAACATCGCGATCGCGTCGTGCACGTCGCCGAAGGCGCTGGTGAAGTGCCCGTGCCAGAACAACACCAGCTTCTCCTGTAGCGGCGCGGGGGTGTTGGCCATACGGTCGAGCCACCACGCCGCGAGCGCGGCGAGGGCGCGCCCCTGCGACCGCCCGACCTCCTGAAACAACGTGCGCAACTCAGGGTGCGTCTTGAGATCGATCCGCTGGTGGCTCGCGCGCAGCGCGTCGAGCGTCGAGTCCAGCTGATTCTCGGCGGCCCGCACATCATCGAAAGCGGCCGGGGGCGACGGCTCGGGCGGAAAGGCGAACAGCGCCTCCACGGCGCGGTCGGGGCCGGCGGCCACGGCGCGCGCGACCTCGTCGGGGAGCGGGCCAAACCCGGCGCGGCGCAGGAGATGGGCCGCCTTGCGGGCGTCCCATGGATCGGAGGACGAGGGGACAAACGGGTCGAGGGGCCCGGCCATGCGTCAAACCTCCCCCAAGCGAATCCGCGGTGCCGGCCCGGGCGTCGGGCTTCGTCCCGCCTGTGTCCCGGCGGCCTACAACGCGGCTTCCTCCTTAAGCGCGCGGGGGGGCCGCGGAGTTCCCCTGAAAGTCGACCCGGATCGTCTCGAGCACGCTCGGCGAGGCGAGCAGATCGATGGCCGACATCACCATGACTTTGGCGTCGTTGAGCATCCCGGCGAGCCCGATCTCGGCCTTCCCGGCCTCGAGCGCCTCGCGCGTATGCATGCCGACCCCGGGGGGACATGTCGGCAGCGTATAGCTGACCGTCGGCACAGCCTGGCTCAGGTTGCCGAGGTCCGTCGAGGCCCCCACGAACCGTTCCTGCATCTCGAAGCCGAGGGCCGCCGCGTTGTCGCGCACGACGCCGGCGAGCGACGGGACGTAGCGGAACGCATCAAAGAACATCCCGCGCGCGGTCTCGACACGCGCCCCGGTCGCCTCGGCCGCCGCGCGCGCGCAGGCCTCGACGCGGCCCGCGAGATACCGGACGTACTCGCCGTCCCGGGCCCGCACGCCGAAACTGGCCGCGGCGCGTTCGGGAATAATGTTGACCGCCTGCCCGCCGTCCGTGATGATGCCGTGCACGCGGGCGTCGGACCGCAACTGCTGCCGGAGCGCGCCGATGCCGTTGAAGGTGAGGATCACCGCGTCGAGGGCGTTGACGCCGTTCCACGGCCCGGCCGCCGCGTGGGCGGGCCTCCCGGTGAACGCGACCTCGACCCCCTGAACGGCGAGGCAGCCGGTCGCCACGGAGACGTCGTCGCCCGCGTGGTACTGGAGCGCCACGTCGAGGCCGGCAAACGCCCCGCGTTCGAGCATGAGGATCTTGCCACCGCCGCCTTCCTCCGCCGGCGTGCCGTAGTAGACGACGGCGCCGGGGAGCTCCGGCAGCACCGTCCGCAGCGCGGCGGCGGCGGCCAGCATTCCCGCCGCCATCAGATTGTGTCCGCAGGCGTGGCCGAGGCCCGCGAGCGCGTCGTACTCGGCGATCAACCCGACCGTCGCACCGGGGCGCCGTCCCTCCGCGCGCGCGACGATCGCGGTCTCGATGTCGGCGACGCCGCGCTCCACGGCATAGCCGTGGCGCTCGAGCGCCTCGCTCACCCAGGCGGCGGCCTGGCGCTCCTCGAACCCGACCTCGGGATGCGCGTGGATGCGCAGCGCGAGCTCCCGGGCCTCCACCGCCACCGCGTCGAGGGCGGCCAGCGCCCGGGTCTTGAGCGCCTTCGTGTCGAGACCGGCCGAGCCGGAGCTCATCGGATCAGCCTCCTTTGGTGCGCCCGGCCGGCGTCCCGTACCGCAGCCGGCGCACGGCCTGACGCAGCCTGGCGTCCGAGACCTCGTAGTAGACCTGCGTCGTCACCGGGCTTTCGTGTCCGAGCAGCCGCTGCGCCTCCTCGATGCCGAGCCCGACGTTGGCCATCTGCTGGCCGGCGGTGTGGCGGAGGTGGTGAAAGGCGATGCCCTCGGGAATCGGGACCCGCGCCCGCGCCGCGTACTGCTTGAAGATCTTCTCCACGCTCGCGTAGTGCAGTCGAGGCCGCCGGTGTTGAAAGGGCATCCGGAAGAACAGCGCGGTGGTCGGCACGGTCGGGCGGGCGGCCAGCCACCGTGCCAGCGCGGCGCGCGCATCCGCGGCGAGGGGCAGCACCTGCTCTTTGCCGCCCTTGCGCCAGACGACGATCGCGGCGCGGTCGGGATCGGACAGCGCGATCACGCGCTCAATGTCGAGCCGGATCACTTCCCCGACCCGCAGGCCCATGAGCCCGAGCTCCGCCATCGCCCGATCGCGCAGCACGCGCGGGCGGTCGCCCTCGAACGCCGCGCGGAAACGCGCCACCTGCTCTTCAGTCCACCACCGGTGGACACGCCGCGCGCGCCGCGGCGGCCGAAGATCCAGCGCCGCGGAAAAGGGGCGCTGCTGGCGGTGCCGGAGCCACTCGTAGAACTGCCGCAGCGCCGTGATCCGTCGGGCGCGCGTCGCGACCGACAGTCCGGCTTCGGTCATTCGGCGGGTGAATTGCCAGAGATCGTCGGGCCGGGCGTCGGCGAGGTTGCCGTTCATGTACGCGGCGAAGTCGGTGACGTCCCTGACATATGCGAGCCGCGTGTTGACCGAGCGGCCGGCTCCCTCGAGATCGGTCCACCACTCCAGGAGGAGCGGATGGGTCGACGGAACGGGCGACCTGCGCCGCCGGCGCGCTGCCATGTGGTCGGGGGTTCGCAGCACCGCGGGCCTTCTCCTGTACTGTCCGCGCGAACCGGCCGCGTACGCCCCAGCGCCGCCGCGCGGCGGAGGATTTGTCCCGAGCGGGACCAAAACCGGGACAGGGCACCGTCTTCGACGCGGCGCCACGCATCAGGGGAGGGGAGCATGGCCACAACGGAACTCTGCTCGAAGTGCGGCCGGCCGTACACGCCCGGGGCGAAGGGCTGGGTTGCCCGGCTCGAAGGCGACATCACCAGCGGGCGCACGGACGCGCCGCTCCGCCGGATCTTGCTGTGCCCGGAGGATTACGCCAAGCTCCCACCCTCCGCGCGGATGGCATGGCACGAATACACGGGCCGCACGCAGGGCCCGACGCGCGAGAAACGTCCGGGACGTCTCGGGGACGAGGCCGCCCCGAGCCGGGAGTCGGGGCGGCCCGGCCGGTCAGCGCAACGCGGCCGTCAATGACTCCCTGAGAATCACCGGGATCCGATCGATCGTCTCCTCCGGCGTCATGAGCGGAGGCGCAAGACAGATCGTGTCCCCGACCGCCGGGTCGGCGGACCCGCCCCGGATCCTTGTGATCAGCCCCCGCGACCGCGCTTCGCGCACCACGCGCCCGCCGAGACCGATCGCCGGCTTCTTCGTCGCCCGATCCTCGACGAGTTCGACCGCGCACATGAGACCCAGCCCGCGCACGTCGCCGACCGCCGGGACCTCCCGCAGCGTCTCGAGGCCGGCAAGCAGTCGCCGCCCGATCGCGCCGGCGCGTTCCACCAGTCCCTCGCGCTCGATGATGTCGACGTTCGCGAGGCCGACCGCACAGCACACCGGATGACCGGAATAGGTCGCCGCGTGCATGTACTTCCTGTCCGGCGGCGCTTCGAGCATCGTCCCGTGAACGCGGTCCGAGAGCAGGATGCCGCCGAGGGGCAGGTACGCACTCGTCACGCCCTTCGCGAAGGACACGATGTCGGGCTGCACGCCCCAGTGACCGAGCGCGAACCAACGGCCGGTGCGCCCGAACCCGGTGATGACTTCGTCGGAGATGAACAGCACGTCGTACTTGTCGCAGATCGCCCGGATGCGCGGGAAGTAGCCCGCCGGCGGGGGGATCACACCGCCGGCGCCCAGGACGGGCTCCGCCAGGAACGCCGCGACGGTCTCCGGTCCCTCCCGCAGAATCGCCTGTTCCAGCGCATCGGCGGCCTCGACCGCGACGTCGCCGCCCCCGGGCCAGCGATAGGCATACGGGGCCGGGATGTGGACAAAGTTCGGGACGAGCGGCCCGAACATCTTGTGGAAGACGGCCATGCCGGTCGCGCTCATCGCCGCCATCGTGACGCCGTGGTAGCCGTGCACGCGTGAAATGATCTTCACCTTGTCGGGCTGGCCGCGCACCTTCCAGTAGTAGCGTGCCGTCTTGAATGCCGACTCGTTCGATTCCGCCCCGCCCGTCGTGAAGTACACGCCGGAGGTGCTGGGGTAGGCGAGGTGGACGAGCCGCTCGGCAAGGCGGATCGACGGGATATTGGACGCCCCGGCGTAGCTCGAATTGAACGCCAGCCGGCGCATCTGCTCCGCCGCGGCCTCCGCCAGTTCCGCCCGCCCGTGGCCGACGTTGACGTTCCAGAGCCCCGCGAGCCCGTCGATGTACTCGCGGCCGTCCGCGTCTTTGAGGATCGCGCCGCGGCCCTCGACAAGGAGCAGGGGGTCCTGATGGTCGCTCGGATGGTGAAGCGGGTGGATCAGGTGGCGCTGATCGTGCGCGAGCAACTCCCTGGTGGCGGCCATGCGGGCTCCCTCCGCCGGCTCCCGATGGCGCGGCGCCGGCCCCGGTACAGTTCTCTACGGCGCGGAAGGCGTCCTACCCGGCCGGCCCGGCGGCACGACGCACCACTCCCGGTCGACGTCGCCGAGTCCCTCGCAGCCCCCCGGGGTGACGACCACGCTGTCTTCGATCTTGATGTGCCCGACGTCGGGGTGACGAACCTCCGTCTCAATCGAGAGGACCATGCCGGGCTCGAGCCGCCGCGGGCTGTCGCGGGCGACGACCGGAGGCTCGTGGCTCACCATCCCCAGGCCGTGCGCGAGGAACCGGCCGTACTCCGCGCCGGGGCCCGCCGTGACGGCCTCCGTCCCGGCGCGCCACAGATCGCCGCAGGACGCGCCCGGCCCGACAATGGCGCGCGCGCGGGTCTGCGCCGCGACGCACAGGTCGAACAGCGCCGCCGCTTCGGCCGGCGGCGCGCCGATGGAGCCCATCCGGGCGATGTCCGCGACGTACTCGTCGAGCTCGACGCCGACGTCGAGATGCATCGGACGGCGTTCGCCCCACGTCTGGGACGACGCCGCCCGGAGGAGGCCCGGACCGACGTTGATGAGCGCGTACAGGAACACGCCGCCGCGCGCGCCGAGGTACCGCTCGATCCTGCCCGAGATTTCCCGCGTCGTATCGGCGGCGGCGCCGTCGCGGAAGACCTGCCGGATGGTCTCGGCCGTCAGGCGGTGGACCTCGCGCAGCCGCTCGAGCTCGCGCGGCTGCTTGATGGCCCGCAGTTCCCCGAGCAGCGGCGCGGCGTTCACGAAAGTGGCCTCGGGCAACTCGCGGCGCAGCGCCTCGTACGCGTCGGCCGGCAGAAACGAGGACTCGATCGCAATAGTCGCCGCTCCGTGGCCGCCCGCGCGCAGCGCGCGGGCGGCCACGGTCGCCGCATCTTCCGACATGCTCGGACCGCGCGGCACCCAGTGCCGTTCCGCGATCCAGAACGGCCCGAACGCGTCGATGTAGTGCTGCTCGTCGAACACCTCATCCCGGCGCCCCACGTAGAACGCGCCCGCCGGCCGGGCGACCGGCAGCGCCACGAACGAGAGATACCGGCCCCCGCCGAACCGGGCCGCGCGGGCAAAAAACGACACGTAGTACCCGCCGGTGAGGTAGCGGACGTTGTGCCGCGTGCTGGCCAGCACCACGTCGACGTGCTGCCCGCGGGCCAGGCGGGCGAGCCGTTCGCCGTCAAATGGCAGCATCGATCGTCACCCCGAGGCGCCCGGGCGGGCGGCTTGGGCCGCGTCACCGTGAGGCGCGGCCCGGAGGTCGTTCGCCCACAGGAAAGAGCGGTCCTGCGGCGCGCGAACGCGCCGGCCGGGCGGCGTAGCGAGCGATCGGGTGCTCCAGCGGTCACGACCCGAGCCTTCCCGCTGTTGGCCGCCCGTTACCGAACACTTGATCGTATAACGAGCCGCCGATCGTCAGACATGGTGCGGCGCCTGCATTATTCACGTTTGAACGAGGTCGCGCAGGGGGAGATTTTCACATTAGGGGCTTTTGAGAGCCGCGAACGCGGAACGTTTACCGCATCCGATCGGGGGGAGTGGCTGTGGAACGGAAACGGCAATCCACAGACGTCTTGCAGAGCACGCGTGTCGCGCACGACCGGCTTGACGGTGCGAGGGTGGGGGGCATTCTCGACGCCAACATCATTATCGCGAACGCGCCCGATCCGGTGTTCGTCTCCGACCTGGAGGGCCGCATCCTCCAGGCCAACGACGCGGTTTCGGAACTGCTTGGCTTCCGTCAGGACGAGGTGATCGAGCAGTCGCTCTCGCGGTTCATCTCCCCCGAGGAGACCCGCGAGTTCCTCGCCGCGCTGCGCGAAGTCGTCGAGCGCGGCGTCACCCGCAACGTCCGCCTCAACCCCAAGAGTGCGACCGCGGAGATCATTCCGACGGCGCTCAACGCGTCCGCCCTCCGGGACGCCGACGGCAAAGTGATCGGCGCGATCGGCATCCTCCGGGACATGCGCGAAATCGGCAAAGCCCGCGCCTATGCGGAAGCCCTCATCAAGAACGCGCCGGACCCCGTGTTCGTCTCCGACCTCGAAGGCAAGATCATCGAGTCCAACGACGCCGTGTCGCAGCTCCTCGGGTTCCGCCGCGACGAAGTCATCGAGCAGTCGCTCTCGCGGTTCATCTCCCCCGAGGAGACCCGCGAGTTCCTCGCCGCGCTGCGCGAAGTCGTCGAGCGCGGCGTCATCCGCAACGTCCGCCTCAACCCGCGCAGCGCCACCGGCGAGGGGATCCCGACGACGCTCAACGCCTCGGCGCTCCGCGACTCCGACGGCAAGGCGATCGGCGCGATCGGCATCCTCCGGGACATGCGCGAGCTCGACAAGGCCCGCGCCTACGCGGAGAGCCTCATCAAGAACGCCCCGGACCCCGTGTTCGTCTCCGACCTCGAAGGCAAGATCCTTCACACCAACGACGCGGTGTCGGAAGTGCTCGGGTTCCGCCGCGACGAGGTGATCGAGCAATCGCTGTCCCGGTTCATCTCGCCGCAGGAGACCCGTGAGTTCCTCGCCGCGCTGCGCGAAGTCGTCGAGCGCGGCGTCATCCGCAACGTCCGCCTCAACCCGCGGGCGGCCACCGGCGAAGTCATCCCCACCGGCCTCAACGCCTCGGCGCTCCGCGACTCCGACGGCAAGGTCATCGGCGTCATCGGCATCCTTCGCGACATGCGCGCCTACGAGCGCGTCGTCCGCGACCTCGAGAAGTCGAAGCTCGAGCTTCAAGAGAAGATCCTCGAACTCGAGAAGTTCGAGGAGGTCGTGGTCGGCCGCGAAATCAAGATGATCGCCCTCGAAAAAGAGGTGGAGCGGTGGCAGAGCGAGGTCGAGCGGCTGCGGGGCGAATCGCAGCAGTAGGGGAGCCCGCACCGCCGCGGTTCGCGGACCACGCCGCGGACGAGGAGGGCCGGCCGGCCGAGCACGCCCGGCTGCGCGCCCGCATCGCCGAACTGGAGTCGCGGCTGCGCCAGCGCGACGAGCAGCGCCGCGCGATGCTCCACATCATGGCCGACCTGCGCGACGTGAACCGGCGGCTGGGCAACCAGCGCAAGGCCATGCTGCACATTCTCGTCGACTACGAGCAGGACCGGCGGCGCCTGGCGCATCAGACGGAGCGGCTCGACAATTCGCGGCGCGCGCTGCTGCACATCCTGCAGGACTCACACCGCTCCAATCTGCGGCTCGGCCAGGCGCGCCGCGCGATGATCCACATCATGAGCGATCTGCACGAGATCTCGCTCGAAATGCAGCGCCGCGAGCAGGATCTGCGCGACAAGCAGGAACAGCTCGTGCAGGCCGGCAAACTGGCCACGCTCGGCGAGCTCACCACGGGCGTGGCGCACGAGCTCAACAACCCCCTCAACAACATCGGTCTGTTCATCGGCAACGTGTTGGACCAGATCCGCATCCGCCGGGCAGAGCAGGACCTCGACCTGGATCGGATCGTGACGGATCTGGATCGCGCGATGGGGCAGGTCCGGAAGGCGACGGAGATCATCTCGCACCTGCGGACGTTCGGCCGGACCGCGCCGGTCGGCCGCGAGCCGGTCTCGATCAACGACGTCGTGCTGCACGCGCTGTCGCTCATGCAGGAGCAGTTGCGCCTCCGCGACATCGACGTCGCGCTCGACCTCTCGACCGAGGACATGATCGTGGCCGCGAGCCCGATCCAGCTGGAGCAGGTGTTCATCAACCTGCTGACCAACGCGCGCGACGCGCTGGCCGAGGCGGCGGGCGACCGGCGCATCGAGATCCGCAGCACGGCCCGGCCGGGGTGGGCCGACGTCCTCGTGCGCGACACCGGCCCCGGGATCCTCCCCGGCCTCGAGCGGCGCATTTTCGATCCGTTCTTCACGACCAAAGGGGTGGGGAAGGGGACCGGCCTCGGCCTCGCAATCACGTACGGGATCCTCAAGGACCACGGAGGGTCGATCACCTGCGTCAGGCAGGACGCGCCCGGCGCGGCGTTTCTGGTGCAGCTACCGCAAATGCAGGAAGCGGTGCTCGAGCCCAGCATCTCATGAGCGCTCCCCGCGTCCTCGTCGTCGACGACGACCCGGCGCTGCTCGAGGCGCTGCCGGAGACCATCCGTCTCCGGCTGCCCGGCACGACCGTGGACACCTGCATCTCTGCCGCGCCGGCCCTGGAGCGGATCGCGGCCGTCGACTACGATGCCATTGTCAGCGACATCAAGATGCCGGGAACGGACGGCCTGGCGCTCCTCGCGCAGGTGCGCGCGGCCCGGCCGGACACGCCCGTGCTGCTCATCACCGGCCACGGCGAGCACGACCTCGCGATCCGGTCGCTGCGGGCCGGCGCCTACGACTACGTGCAAAAGCCCATCGACCGCGACTACTTTGCCGCGTCGCTCGGGCGGGCCGTCCAGGTGCGTCAGCTGCGCCGGCAGATCGGCGAACAGCAGGCCGCGCTCGCCCGCCACGCCGGACGCCTCGAGGAAACGGTGCAGGAGCGCACGACCGAGTTGCGGCAGACGATCGAACACCTCCGGGCGCTCACCGACGTCGCGGCCGCCATTCACGGGGCGCACGAGGTGGAGGAAGTGCTGCGCTCCGTCGTCGACGCGGCATGCCGGCTGTCCGACGCCGACCTGGCGGTGGCGGGATTCTACCGGGGCGATGGAGGGCCCGTGGCGTTCGCCGACGGGGAGCGCTGGCAGATCGCGATCGCGCCCCACGTGGCATCGGCGGGCATCTCCGACGAGGTGCTCACGCCCATGCTCGCGGCGATCTGTGGGGAGCACCGTCCCGGCCGCCTGCCCGAAACCGTCCTGGTACCGCTGGCGGAGACCCGCGCAAACGGCGACGGTCCGCTGTCGTCGTTCCTCACGCTGCCGATCCGGGGGCGGAGCGGGCACATCCTGGGGGCCATGATCCTGGCGCGCCCCGCCGGCGCGGCGTTTGCGCCCGAGGCGCGCGTGCATATCGAGGCCCTCGCGCTCCAACTCGCCGTCGCGCTGGAGAACACCCTCCTCTACGAACGCGCCCGCGGGACCGCTGAGACGCTCCAGCGAAGCCTGATGCCGGAGCGCCTGCCCGAGATTCCCGGGATGGCCCTGTCCGCGCGGTACCTGCCGGGCAACCAGGAAGCCGTGGGCGGGGATTGGTACGACGTGCTCACGCTGCCGGCCGGCCAGATCGGGCTCGTCATCGGGGACGTCGCCGGCCGGGGCGTATGGGCGGCGGCGGTCATGGGTCAGTTGCGCAACGCGGTGCGCGCCTACGCGCTCGAAGGCAATCCGCCGGCGCTGATCGCCGAGCGCCTGACCCGGCTCGTCGACGATCGCACGATGGCCACGCTGCTGTATCTGATCGTCGACCCCGAAACCCGGACCGTGCGATACCTGAACCTCGGGCACGTGCCGCCGCTGGTTGTCGGCCCGGAGGGGGACGTGACGCAACTCGACGGCGGCGCGCCGCCGCTCGGGGTGCGCGGGATCACCTACCGCGAGGAGACGGCCGCGCTGGCGCCGCACTCGACGATCCTCGTCTGCACCGACGGCCTGCTCGAGGCCCGCCGCGAGAGCATCGACGAGGGGCTGGCCCGGGTGACGGCGGCGCTGGCCGAGAACGGCGACGCCCCGATCGACGGCCTGGTCGACCGGGTGCTGACCGCGGCCCTCGAGGGTCGGACCGCCGAGGACGATGTCGCGCTCGTCGCCCTGCGGCTGGCCCCCCTGACGCCGGACCGTCTGCAGATCCGGCTTCCGGCCGTGCCGGCGTCGCTCGCGCAGATGCGCCAGACGCTCCGCCGCTGGCTCGAGGCCGCCGAGGTCAAACTCGAAGACGCCTACGACGTGACGACGGCGATCAACGAGGCCTGCGCCAACGCGATCGAACATGCCTACGGCCCGACCGACGGCACCTTCGAGTGCGAGTTGTCGTTCGCCGGCGACGTCCTGACGGCCGCGGTCCGCGACGGCGGGCAATGGCGGCCGGCGCGCGGGCAATACCGGGGCCACGGCCTCAAGTTGATGGAGGCGCTCATGGGAGACGTGGAGGTAGGGTCCGGACCCGGCGGCACGGTGGTGCAGATGCGCCGCCGGATCGCGCAGAGAGGACGTGTGCGGGCATGACGGCCGCGGTCGAAGTCCGCGTCATGGAAGACGCCGGGATCCCGGTCGCGGCGCTGGACGGCGAGGTCGATCTCGCCAATGCGGCCGACGTGCGCGGCCAGATTTTCGGCATGGTCTCCAATGCCGCGCCGGGGCTGGTCCTCGATCTGAGCGGCGTGACCTATCTCGACAGCCGGGGCGTGCAGTTGATCCTCGAGCTCGCCGAACGGCTCAAGATGCGGCATCTCAAGTTCCGGATCGCGCTGCCGGAGAAATCGCTGATCCGCCGCATCCTGCTGCTCACGCACGTCGACGCGGTCGTCCCGCTCGACACGAGCGTCGAGGAGGCGCTCGCGCTCATGCGCGCGGAGTAGGGGACCCGCCGCCGAGACCCCGCGACGGTCCTCCCGCCGCGTCCGGCTCCGGGAGGGCGGTCGCCGGACCGGCCTGCCACAACCGCCAGTAGAAAACCGTGATGCCGGCAAGGACGGTCGTGATGCCCACCGCCCGCGGCCAGGTCATTGTGTCGGCGAGCAGGGCGACACTGAGACCGACCGTCACGACCGGTTCCAGCATGCCCAGCATGGCCGTGCGCGTCGCGGCGAGCGTCCGAAGCGCGATGAGAACGAGCAGGGAGGCGAGTGACGCCGCGACGGCCGATCCCGCGATTGCGGCGAACGCCGCGGCCGGCGGCAGGACCGCGGCCCGGCCCGTCACCAGGCCGGCGACCCAGTACACGGCCGCCGAGCACGTCTGGATGACGGCGAGCAGCAGAAGCGGCGGGGCGTCCCGGACGAGCCGGCGCTGTACCACCAGATAGAAGGCCGACCCCAGCGTGGCCACGCCGAGGGCCGCCAGGCCGAGCGTGTGACCGGCGTGCGGAGTCGTCCCGGCCACGAGGACCGCGCCGGCCACAATCATCCCGAGCAGCACGAGCTCGCCCGGCGCCGCCCGTTCGCCGAGCATGAGGCGTTCCATCCAGGCGACGTGCACCGGCGAGGTATTGACCACGACGGACGCGGTGGATGCCGGCAGTATGGAGAGCGCGAAGAAGTACGAGTACACCTGGAGGGGCACGAAGATCGTCCCCAACACCACCAGCGTCCCGGCAAGGCGGCGTTCGAGCCGGGACACCTGCCGCAGCGCGAGGCACACCGTCCAGAACAGCGTCGCCGCGATCGTGACGCGCCACGTCAAGAGCACGAGCGGCGTGACGCCGTACGCGTACGCCGTCTTGGCCAGGATCGGCGAGATCCCGTAAAGGCAGGCGGAGACGAGAATCAGAACGGCGGCCATCTGCCTGACCCCGTTCGAATATATTGACGATATATACTGATGTGATATATACTTCGGGCGGCGAGGTGGGCACTCATGGCCAAGACACTCATCGACATCGACGAAGGACTCCTCGACGAAGCGCGCAGGCTCGCAAAGGTCTCGACCAAGCGCGAAGCCGTCCAGATCGCCCTGCGCGAATTCGTTCGGCGCCGGCGCGTCGAGCGCCTAGTCGCCGCGGCCGGCAAGAGTTCCATGCGGTGGACCCGGGCGGACCTCCGTGCCATGCGCGAGGGACGGTAGGTGTCGCTCCGGCTCATCGATTCGTCGATCTGGATTTCGTACTTGCGCCCCCAACCGGCGGCGCGGCTCGTCGCGGCCGTGCACGAGGCGCTCAAGGCCGGGGAAGCGGCCGTCGCGACGCCGATCGTCGCCGAAGTGCTCGCCGGCATTCGAGACGCGTCGGAATACGCTGCGCGGCAAACCGACTTCCGGGCGTTGCCGCACGTCGCAACCGACGAGGAGGTCGGCTACACGGCCGCCCGGATCGGTCGGGCGTTGGCCGGCGCGGGCAAGACCAGCAAGACGGTCGACCTGATACTCGCCGCGGCGTCCATCCACTCCGGTGCCGAACTATGGTCTCTTCCGGATGAGCACTACGAGGATATTCGGGCTTTTTTGAAGACCCGGGAACTCCGGGACGTAAGTCCTCTTCGAGTCCGCTGGTTGCCCTGAGCACGTTTGGATGACGGCGAGCAGCAGCGGCGGCGGGGCGTCCCCGGCCACGAGGACCGCGCCGGCCACAATCATCCCGAGCAGGACGAGCTCGCCCGGCGCCGTCCGCTCGCCGAGCATGAGGCGTTCCATCCAGGCGACGTGGACCGGCGAGGTATTGACGACCATGGACGCGGTGGACGCCGGCAGTATGGAGAGCGCGAAGGCGGCGCTCGAGCCGCGACACCTGCCGCAGCGCGAGGCACACCGTCCAGAACAGCGTCGCCGGCGATCGTGACGCGCCACGTCAAGAGCACGAGCGGCGTGACGCCGTACGCGTACGCCGTCTTGGCCAGGATCGGCGAGATCCCGTAAAGGCAGGCCGAAATCAGGATGAGCGCCGCGGCCATGTGCGATCGGGGGTATTTGGAGGTGTGTCAGCCACGCCGGCTCGACCCGTTCCCGGCCTGGATGCGGCGGTTCACCCGCGAGGGCGTTTGGGATCGCCGAGGCATGCGGTCCGCTCGCGTGGATCGCACCCCGCCGTGATGACCACGGGTCGGACGTACACATCGTCGGTCACCACGCGGGGGCCGCATGTTCGGGAGATCACCTCGAGAATCGCCACCGCCAGTTCGGGCCATGGCTTATGGAAGCTGAACGGATGCGGCGCATCCGGATCCTGCACGCCTTTGACCCAGATCGTCGCGCTCATGCCGTCGTAGCCGCGTGTCGCATCGACCACCTCGGCGTCCCAATCGTGTCCCTGTTTGCTTCGGTAGCTGACGGCGTACCCCGGGAGCGACTCGAGGATCGTCCGCAGTTCGTTGGGGGACGGCCACCGGCTTTGCCGGAAGTCGGGAGGCGCGTCCACGCCTTCCGCCTTGAGCCAATCCAGTACCGCTGCATCGAACACGAATGACATGACCATTACGCCCATCGACCACCCCGATCCGATGCCCGGCCGCCGGCTTCGGCATTGATCCTCAGAAAGGATAGCGGCGGTTTCTTCGAAAGTCTATTCTGCCGGCGCCGCGATCGCGCCGGGAGGTCGGCATGGAGACGGCTCAAGACTATTACCGAGGACACGGTACCATGAGCGCCGCGGGCGCGAAGGCCGCCGAGCTTCGCAGACTGCCTCGCGACATCGCGGCGTTGTGCGAGATTGTTCAGGGCGTGCTGATTCATCGCGACATCGCGCCGTGGCTGTACGATCTCAAGCTTTCGGACGAACAACGCGACGCTGCCAATATCCGATCGGTCGCGAAGATGCTGGTGCAGATGGGGGCTCTCGATACGCGCCCGCTGACCGAGCGACGGGAGCCGGGCTTGAGGATGCCATGCATCTGCACGCATTTTGCGACCCTGCTCTGCAGTATCCTGCGCGAGCAGGGTGTGCCGGCGCGCGCCCGATGCGGCTTCGGCGCGTACTTCACTCCGGGCAGATTCGAAGACCACTGGGTTGCGGAGTATTGGAACGCCTCGCAAAAGCGCTGGATTCTGGTCGATGCTCAGGTCGATGCGGTACAGCGCGGGGCGTTCAGGCTCGATTTCGATCCGCTCGACGTTCCGCGCGACCGTTTTATCATCGCCGGCGACGCGTGGCAGATGTGCCGCAGCGGTCGGGCCGATCCCGATCTCTTCGGCCTCTCGCTTATCAACGAGCAGGGCATGTGGTGGATCGCCCAAAACCTCATTCGCGATCTCGCGTCCCTCAATCGCATGGAGATGCTGGCTTGGGACGTGTGGGGAATGATGCCGAAGCCGACCACCGAGATCAGCATCGAGGAAGCCATCCTGCTCGACCGGGTGGCCGAACTCACGCTTGCCGGCGATGACGCGCTGGCGGAACTTCGGGAGATCTATCGGGATGAACGCCTGCGCGTCCCGAAGACGATCTTCAACGCCAGCCGGCAAACCCAGGAGACGATCGCGATCTGATGCGAGGCTCCGGGAACCGGGGGCCTGTATGATCACGCGGCTCCACGACTGGCAGGGGAGACCCCCGAAACCCTCAGAACAGACCAGGACGCGTGTCCGTGTGTGGATTGGAAGAACCGGCAGTCTACATGGCAATTATCCCCTTGACGGCAGTATATCTTTCTGCCATACTGGTGATACAAGAACGCTCCTCCAAGGAGGGAGGGCGATATGTCACCAATCCCGGGAACTCCCGAACCGATCCACGGCGGTGTGACAGCCCAACAGTTCATGCAATTCTTGGCTGACATGGCTCGAATCGTTGCGCGGCTGGAGCACATGGACAAGAACATCGAATCTATCGCAACCTCTCTGGCCGAGATTGAACATCGAGACGCAGCAAAAGCAAGACCTGTTCAAGGTGCTTGAGCACATCTTCGATTCGCTCGAAATGCTTAGCGGTTCCGTCCGCTAACGACTCGACCACAAAGCCCGTTTCGATACAGCGCACCAAAACGATCATGAGGGGCATCGTCCATGTCTAAAGTGAATCGAAACGATCCGAAGCGGTCGCGGGCCTCTGAGTCCCGCACGTCGCTCATGGAGTTCGAGCGGATGTTTCCTGATGACGCGGCGTGCCTGGACTACCTCGTCAAGACCCTGTACCCGAAGGGCATTTACTGCCCGACGTGCCGGGCGACAACGAAGCACCATCGGGAGAGAGCGCGCCCTGCCTACGCCTGCCAATACTGCGGACATCACGAACACCCGATGGCGGGGACGATCTTTCAGGACTCGGCTACGTCGCTGAAACTGTGGTTCTACGCGATGTACCTGATGGCCAGCACGCGGTGCGGAATCTCCGCGAAGCAACTGGAGCGGGAACTCGGCGTCACGTACAAGACCGCATGGCGCATGTTCAACAAGATTCGCGGGCTGGCGTCGAAGGCCGAAACCGGCGCGCCGTTCCTCGGCGGGCGAGGGGAGTCCGTCGAAATGGACGAGACATATATCGGGCGCGACAGGGAACACAACGTTCCGGTGTTCGGCATGACCCAACGCAAGCGGGCCGGCAAAGCGGGGCGGGTGCGGGTCGTGGCGATTCCCGATGGGGCCAAAACCACATCGGTCATGCCGCATGTCAAGGAACGGGTGTTGCCCCAGACCATGATCTATACGGACGAATCGCCAATCTACAACGCGGTCGGGCGTCTTAACGCGGGGCACACGCACCGCCGCATTTACCATAGTCTGAAGGTCTACGTCCAGGGTGACATTCATACCAGCACCGTGGACGGATTCTGGGCCTTGGTCAAGAACGGGATTGGCGGGGTTTACCACGGCGTTTCGACCAAGCACCTGCAAGCCTACTTGGACGAATACGCTTTCCGCTACAACACCCGGAAGCGCCCCGAGGGCGTGTTCAATGCATGGCTCGGGCTCGTTTCGAAGGACGGCGCGAAGGCTTCTGCTTCCGAATGACCTTGCCCAGAAAGCCGAACAGTTCGGTGCGCGTCGGGACTGGGATCTCTAGTCCCGTCCGCGTTTTCTGGGACGGTTCGCCAGGACGGGCGAGGGATTTGGGCTTGCGCTTCTTGGTTGCCATATCGCTCCTAGTATAGCATTCATCGGAGATACACCAAGGCACCTTTGATGTCGTTCTTCGTTAAGTGACGTTCAAGACCAAAGACGCCCTTCAAGGCCCGCATGAGGTTGCTCGGAGGAGACATAACG
>DASYZR010000085.1 GCA_035945995.1 bacterium | reverse complement strand
TTGTTGCCCGGTATGTACATACCGCGGCGGCTCGTTGAAGCGGTACTGGCGGGAGAATCTTCAACCGGACCCCGCGGGGGTCGACTAATCACGTTCGATGGTCTTCGACGACACATCACTAATAGTCTCTTTGCCGAGCTCGTCCGCGATGGCTGGATCGGCACTCGCGGTATTTCGTCAGCCAACATTGCCGAGATCATTCGGGACAGCCTCGCAGCGGGGAAGTCGCTGGTCGTGAGCCTGGGACGGGAAACTGGGAAACCAGCGGATTTGGACGCGACTCGAGCCGAGCTCGGTTTTTGAGTTCACACCATACCGTCGGCTACCACTTGCTACGGTCAAGTTTCACTCTCTTCCACGGTTCCTTTTGGGCGCTTTTGCGACACGTGCCTATTCGCGAAACGTCTTTGGGCGGATACCAAGTGCGTGGGCTGCACACGTAATCTTGGCCACTTCTCGGTGTTGTCCCAGGCCAAGTTTTGGTATCCAGATCACCAAGCTCCCCAGGACATCATGGTGGCGGAACTTCGGAGCTATTTCCGTGAACTGCGCTTGATTGGAGCGCTGCATATCGTAGCCAAATGTGTTGATGAAGGCCATCAAGACCAGGTGGAACGCGACAAGACGGTCCCAACGAAGCCGCTCTACTCCGTAACTCAAACCGTCGAAGAGTTCAAAGACTTGTTTTAGCGACCTTATCTTTCCATTGAACTTCATAAAGCCCTCAAGGCTCACGAAACCGCCATCGGACCAGCACTGGTCGCGGGCCGTCCGCAGAGTGTCCTTGAAAATATGGTCATGCGCGTAAGTGTCATCGTAGCCCAACCCCTCGAAAAGCGAAGCGTCTGTGGCGGCCCAGTACAGTGATTTGCAGACCTTTACGAGTCGAGGTCACCCTTCTCGGCCACTCTGGAATCGACCAATAGTGCTTCCGCCTCAAATCTTCTTTCGATAGAACAGACAGCGAGAAACCTGTAAACGGAAGTAGCGAAGTAGTACTTGTCGCCAATTTTCTCGTAGTTTCCGCGGAGGGCAAGCCATCCCTTAGACTCGTTCTGATATAAATTCCAGAGGCGATGGTTTAGACTTTCGGCTGCCTCGAGCAATTGACCGACGTATCATCCTATTAGATCACGGATTCTACGGCGTTGCTCGTACTCATATTCGAGTTTGAGTTTGTGCGTGATTAGAAGTCGATCCACCGCATATCTTAGCGGACTCGCGAGAATAGTGGTCACGAGAGCTACGAGGGCGGAAATTACCGCGGCGGCGACGGCGGGGTTCGCTCGCGAGAGATCTGGCATTTTCTCAACTCCTACCGTCTCAAGTGGCTCGGATGCTTGAAGTCGGTCATGGCGTTCTTGGTCGTCTGAAGCTGCGAGCGTAGTGGGTTAATCGTGCCCGATGTTCTTGTTGCACGCCAAGAACATCGGGCTGTCCTCCCAGGAAGACACAAAGAGGCAGCTATTTTCGCCATGCCACTCGTCAGTATCCTATCCGTATGCTGGTTGGTCTCCATGGAATTGTCGCTTTCCGTTGGGGCACGCTTGGGGCACGGCCGCCACTGTCACGGTTCCTGCTGAGTACCCTTAGTCTCGGAAATTGGGATTTTGCCCGCATTTTGAGAAGTGGGCGATTCTGTTGGCGTCGGTAGATCGTCAGACACCGCATTCGTAATGCGCACGTCATCGGTTCAAATCCGATCGCCGGCTCCAGTAGAATGAGGGTTTTCGAAAGCCGCCAGTCGTCCAAAACGAGGGTGAACCCTCAACCCTCCCCGGCCTCGAGGCGGGCGATGGCGATGCCGGACTCCCCGGCCACGCTGTAGAGGAGATAACGGACACCGTCTTCAGCGTAGATCGCAGGATCACGAAGCTCCCGGCATGGACCCGATGCCTCCCCGCGCTTCGATGGGCGGAGCGGTAGGCACCCGCCTTCGTCATCGGTGTGGGGCTCCAACAGAACGCGGGGTTCTGATGCGCGCCAGGTGTGCCAGTCACGTCCCAGTTTGACGGTAATAAGCAGCAGGCGTTCCGGGCAGTCGCCGGCGCGGGAGAACACGACGTAGAGGCGGTCGTCTTCAACCCAAAGCGCGACATGGCGAGTATCGGGCGAGAGGATTGCCGGGCCGCGTTCGAATGGCGTGCGGCCCGTGCGGGATCGATAGAGAATGCCGGGCATGGCCACCGCGTACCGCCATCCGTTCCAGTCGAACACCCGCAAATACGACGGTGCGATGATCTCCGGCGCCGGGTGAAAGTTAAGCCCGTCTCGTGAGACGGCGAAGCGCGTCGCCTGCGTTCCGTCCTCGCACATGCCATGGTAGTACATTACGATCTCGCGCGCCCCCTGATCGACGTGGACGTCGGGTGAGGCGATGTGGTCCGTGAACGTCGAGTCGGCCAAATGCAGGGCGCCCGGCCCGTACACTTGCCACGGGCCGGAGAGCGTATCGCCATACGCCAGCCGAATGAACGTGCCTCGATGTGCCGCGAAGTACAGGTAGTACCGGCCGAGCGGGTGCGCGATCCACTCGGGCACGCGGATAAGGGACGGCCCGTTGATGTTGGGGCCGATTGTGCCGTTGATTTTCGGCGTGATGATGGGGCCGGCGCCGAGACGCTCAGCCCTCATGTCCCCCGGCGGGCGCGCCGGGGACTGCGCCGTTGCGCGCTCGGTGCGGCCTTCGCCTGTTCGCTCGCGAACCGCCACAGCAAACGCCCCGCCCGCTCGACATGATCTCGCGTGATGCGTTCCGCGGCATCGTCGTCGCGGCGCTCCAAGGCGTCGAGTAGCGTCCAGTGTTCCCGCTGAGTTTCCAAAAGGTACGCTGGCAAAAAGCGAACCGTCCGTAACTTTAGGCTGCGCTCCGCCATCGACGTGGTGAGCCGTCGAAGAAGCGGGTACGGGCATCGCGAGAAGATCGCTGAGTGAAACTGGAAGTTGAGTTTCGGATAGTCGGCCGACTTCCGGGCGACGGCGCCGTCCATGCGGAGAAGCAGGGCGCGCAGGCTCGCCAGATCGTCTTGGGTCAGTTGGTCCGTCGCAAACCTGACGGCCCGGGACTCCAGGGCCGCGCGGACGATGGATGTCTCGAGGACCTCCTCCGGCGACAGCGTGGCGACGACGGCGCCAACATGCGGCTGGATCTCCAGCCATCCTTCGCCGGCAAGTCGAACGATGGCTTCCCGTACGGGGACCTTGCTCGTTCCGTGAGCTTCGGCGATCTGATCCGCCACCACGCGGCTTCCGGGAGGATATTGGCCGGCGCGAATCGCCTGGCGCAGCTCTTCGTAGACAAGCTGCGTTTTCGTTCGGTAGCCAGCGAGCGCTGAGGATCGGGCGCTCATCGTGTACGACACCCTCTATCGGCGGATTGATATGCGACTTCGCCATTGCTTGACAACGAATTCGCTGAGATAATATCATATCCGATATACGATTTGCAAGGTGGTGCACAAACAATGGCCACGAACGATGGCAACTTGCTGATCTACGTGGACGGAGCGATTGTGCCCCGTGATGAAGCGCGTGTTTCGGTCTTCGACGCGTCGTTTCAGTCGGGCGACGCCGTCTGGGAAGGACTGCGACTCTACAACGGCACCGTCTTCAAGCTCGCTGAGCACCTCGACCGGCTCTACCGGTCGGCGAAGGCCGTGGAAATCGCGATTCCCCTCGACCGCGCGGCACTCTCCGACGCCATCTACGCGACACTGCGGGCCAACAAGTTTCATGACGGCGCGCACACTCGTCTGATGGTCAGCCGCGGCGAGCGGCGCACGTCGGGGATGAACCCGCAGAACGTCGACGGCATCGCCACGATTGTGATCATTCCGGAAGTCAAGCCTGTTCCTGAGGTTCCTCACCCGATCCGGCTCCGTACCGTGGGCATCCGGCGGCCGGAGCCTGACGTCCTTGATCCGAGCGTGCACAGCGCGAACCAGCTCAACAGCATCCTGGCGAAACTCGAGGCCAACCGGGCCGGGGTAGATGGCGCCGTCATGCTTAACCGTGCGGGATTTGTCGCGGAGACCGATTCGTCCAACATTTTCATGGTCCGAGAAGGCGCCGTGATGACGCCGCGGGCCACCGCATGCGTGCATGGGATTACGCGGCGCGCAACTCTTGAGCTGGCGCGAACACGGGGCCGGGAGATACGC
>DASYZR010000084.1 GCA_035945995.1 bacterium | reverse complement strand
GCGGACGCGCGTCGCCGATCCCGCCCGCGTCACGGCCGGCGCCCCCGCGCGACGGCGGCCGTCTCGACCGCCTTCACGAGCCGGTACACCGTCCGGAGCGCCGGCACCGGCACGCCGGCCCGGTCGGCCTCGGCGATGAGCGCGCCGGCGAGCGTGTCGATTTCGGTCGGCCGTCCACAGTCGATGTCCTGCTTCATCGATCCCTGGTGGGTGTGGGCCGCGCCGAGCGCCCGGTGCTCGTCGATCACCGTCATCGGATCGACCGGCAGCGCGACCCCGCGCAATGCGGCGACGCGTTTGCCCTCGTCGACCAGCGCGACGAGCAACGCGTACGTGTCGGGGTGCGCGTAGACGGCGGAGAGCCGCAGGCCGGTCAGGACGGGCAGAGGATTCACGGCCGCGTTGAAGATGAGCTTGCTCCAGATGGCGCCCCGGGGATCGGGCAGCACCTCGGCGTCCAGGCCGGCGGCCCGGAGGAGCTCGCCCCACGCACCCGCGTGGGCGACGGTGGCCCGATGCGGTCCGAGGCGCGTCGGACCGATTTCGGACTGCACGATCTCGCCGGGGGCCCGCACCTCGCCGGCGTTCATCGTGACGCCGTGGCAGACCGGCGCGCGGCAGGCCTCCGCGATCGCCTCGGCGTTGCCCAGGCCGTTCTGGACGGTGAGGACGACGGCGCCGTCGAGCAGCGGCCGGGCCCGCGTCACCGCGGCCCGCGTCGCCGGCCCTTTGACGGCGACGAGCGCGTGCGTGGCGGCGAAGCCGGCCAGTGCGGCGGACCCCGACGCGACGGCGGCCGGCCGTGTCTCGATCGTGTCATCCACCGTCCCGGTCCGCACCCGCACCCGCAGCCCCCGCGCGGCGATGGCCTCGACGTGTTCCACCCAGGTATCGAGCACCGCCACCTCGCTGACCCGTGCCAGCCGCGCGGCGAAGATGCCGCCTACGGCGCCGCACCCGAGCACGAGCACGCGCGTGTTCATCCCGCCACCTCGTAGCCTTTCCCGAGGTAGGCGGACCGCACGCCGGGGTGGGTCAGCAGGTCCTTTGGGCGCCCGCGGAGCACGATGCGGCCCTGCTCCATGACGCAGACTCGGTCCGCGATGGAGAGGGCGGCCCGCACGTTTTGCTCGACCAGCAGCACCGCCAGGCGCTCCCGGACGCGCAGCGTGGTGAGCGTCTGCATGATCTCGCGGACCAGCAGGGGCGCGAGGCCGAGCGACGGCTCGTCGAGCAGCAGTACCCGCGGCCGCGCCATCAGCCCGCGTGCGATCGCGAGCATCTGCTGCTCGCCGCCGCTCAGATGCCCGCCCGCTCTGTGCGGCATTTCAGCGAGGCGCGGGAACACCGCGAGCGGGCCCGCCAGATCGGTCCAGAGCCGGCCTCGATCGCGCCAGTACCGGTGGTAGCCGCCGAGCAGCAGATTCTCGCGGACCGTGAGCGTGGAAAAGATCTGCCGGCGCTCCGGCACCAGCGCGACGCCCCGCGCGACGACCTCTTCCGCCGGCCGCCCGTCCAGCCGTTCGCCGGCCAGCGTGATCCGCCCCGCGGCCGGCGCGTAGACGCCGGCGATCGTGCCAAGGAGGGTCGATTTCCCGGCGCCGTTCGGACCGATCAGCGCGACAATCTCGCCCGGCATGATGTCCAGGTCGACACCGTGCAGCACTTCGACGGCGCCGCGGCGGGTCACGATCCCGGTGACGGCCAGGAGAGGCGCGGTCACGGCGCTCCTCCGGCCGACGGGGCGGCCTCCACCTCGTCGCCGAGGTAGGCCGCGATGACGTAAGGATCGCGCTGGATCTCCGCCGGGCGCCCTTCGGCGATCTTCTTTCCGTAATCCAGCACGATCACGCGATCCGCCGCTTCCATCACAAGGTCCATGTTGTGCTCGATGACCAGGAGCGTGACCCCGGCCTCCCGCAGCCGTCCCATCAGCGCGACGAGGTGCCGCGTCTCCTCCGCGGTCAGGCCGGCCGCCGCCTCGTCGAGGAGGAGGACGTCGGGCCGCGCGGCCAGCGCGCGGGCGATCTCGAGCAGGCGCTGCCGTCCGACCGGCAGGTCCCGCGCCGGATCGCCCGCGGACGCGCCGAGGCCGACGAGGTCGAGCACGGCCCGGGCGGCCGCTTCAACCTCGCGGTCCTCGCGCCACACGGCCGGGAGCGCCAGCGCCGCATCGAGCAGGCCGGTCCGCGTCCACCGGTGGCAGCCGACCATCACGTTTTCGACGACCGTCATGTCGCCAAAAATGATAAAGTTCTGGAATGTCCGTACGATGCCGGCCCCGGCGATCCGGGACGGAGCCAGCCGCGTGATAGACCGCCCGCGATACCGCACGGTGCCGGCGCTCGGCGCGAGGAATCCGGTGATCACGTTGAAGAGCGTCGTTTTGCCGGCGCCGTTGGGTCCGATGATCGCGACGATCTCGGCCGGCGCGACGCCGAAGGAGACGCCGTCCAGCGCGGTGACGCCGCCGAACCGCCGCGCGAGGCCCTCGATTTCCAACAACGGCGCCGTCATGCCTGCGCACCATCGGCCGGTTCCGGTGCGGTGCCGACCGGCGACGCGACGGCGGTCCTGCGGACGAGGCGCAGGTCGACGCCGCCGCGGACGATCCCGGAGGGAAAGAAGATCATGATGAGGACCAACAGAATGCCGTAGATGGCGGTCTGGTACTCTCCGCCGACCCGCGGAAGAAACCGCGGGATCTCCGCACGCACCGCCTGATCCAGCACGGTGACCGCGGCCGCGCCGAACAGGCCGCCCCACACGTTCGTGAGGCCGCCGACGACCGCCATGATGAGGAAGAACAGTGACGCGTACAGCGCAAACGGCGACGGTGAGATGAACCGGATGTAGTGCGCGTACAACGCGCCCGCCGCCGCCGCGTAGGCGGCGCTCAACACAAACACCTGCATCTTGTACCGTCCCACTTCGACGCCGAGTGCGGTCGCGCCGGCCTCGCTGCCGAGGATCGCGCGCAGCGCCCGGCCGCTGCGGTGGGCGGTGATGTTGCGCGCGAGCACGAGCGCGGAAAATGCCACGGTCCAGATCACGACGTAGTACTGGCGGTCGGTGACGAGATGCCAGCCTCCGATCGCAAGCCCCGGGATGTCCCGCAGCCCGCTGGCGCCGCCGGTCAACGCGTCCAGTTGGACCATGAGCACGTTCACGATGATGCCGACGCCGAGCGTGGCGAGCACGAAGAACACCTCGGCGAGCTGCAATGTCGGGAGCCCTACGACGTAGGCGGCCGCCGCGACGAAGGCCACGGCACACGGCATCGCGAGCCACGGCGACCATCCCAGGTCCCGGCTCAGCAGCGCCGACGTGTACGCGCCGAGCCCGTAGAACGCCGCTTGGCCGAGCGACACCTGCCCGCTCGTACCCAGCAGGACGAGCCCGAGCGTCACGATCGTGTAGAGGCCGATGATGTTCAGGACCCCCATCACGTACGCCGACGGTGCGATGATCTGCACGGCGGCGAGCACGGCCGCGAGGACGGTCATTCCCGCGACATCACGTTTCATACCTGCCTCCGCTGGGCCCCGTGCAGCAGGCCTTCGCGTTGCAGGAACAACACGAGGAGGAGCAGGGCGAAGGTGATCGCGCCTCCGTACCCCGGCGCCAAGTAGCCCGTCACAAGCGACTCGATCATGCCGACAAGGTATCCGCCGAACACGGCCGCCGGCGCATTCGTCAACCCGCCGATGACCGCGGCCACGAATGCTTTGAGACCCAGCCCGAGGCCCATGTCGTACGTCGCTCCTATGATCGGCGCGATCACGATGCCGCCGAGCGCGCCGAGACCGGCGGCGAGCGTGAAGGCAAACAGCGCCATTCGCCGCGGGCTAATCCCCATGAGCCGGCTGGCAAAGGCGTTGTCGGCGCAGGCCCGCAGCGCGGCGCCGGGCAAAGTCCGGGCGAAGAACATGAACAGGGCGATGACGGCGATGACCGAGAGGCCGACCGCCCACATCGCCTGGCGCCCCAGCACGCCGCCCATGACGATGAGCGGGTCGCCGGGCGTAAACTCGGGCAGCGAGTAGGGGTCGGCGCCCCACAGCATCAGCGCGAGTCCCCGGAAGGCCATCGAGACACCGAACGTGATGATGATGAGCGTCAGCGGATGGCTGCCAAACGCCGGTTCGATCGCGAGACGTTCCATGAGCGCACCGAGGACGCACGCGGCCGCGATCGCGCCGGCGATCGACAGCCCGAGCGGCACGTGGGCGGCGAGCAGCGCCGCGCACAGCATGGCGCCGATCATCGCAAATTCACCCTGGGCGAAGTTGAGAATTCCGGTGATCGTGTAGATGAGGACGAAACCGAGCGCCACCAGCGCATAGATACTGCCGATCGTCACACCGGTGAGGACGAGTTGCGGCAGGAGGGTCAACACGGCCGGCCGGGGGCCCGCCCCATCCTCCGCCTATTTCCAGATCGCCCAGTTGCCGTTCTTGATGACGACCAGCACCATGTCCTTTGTCGTCAGCCCGTTGTGGTTTTCGGGCGACATGTTGAAGACCCCGCCCGTGCCGACGAAGCCCCGCAGGTGCTCGAGGTAGTCGCGGATCTTGCCGCGGTCGAGACCGACGTGACGAATCGCGTCCGCCAGCATCGTCAGGCCGTCGAACGCATGACCGCCGAAGGTGTTCGCGGCATAGCGGTTTGCCGTCTCGAAGTCCCGCGCGTATTTCTCGAGGAGCGCCTTCTGCGGGTCCGTGGCCGGGAGTTGGCCGGCGATGAGGAGCTTGCCCGACGGGAAGACCACTCCCTCGGCGGCCGGACCGGCCAGTTGGATGAACGCCCGGTTGGCGATCCCGTGGCTTTCTAGGATCGGGACGCGCATCCCGAGCTGCCGGATGTTCTTCGCGGCGATCGATGCGGTGGGCGGCGTGCTCCACACCACCATCGCGCCCGGATTCTTGGCCCGCGCGCGGGCGACCTGAGCGCTCAGATCCGTATCGATGGCCGCGAACGGCTCGGTGTCGACCAGCGTGACCCCTTGGTGAAGCCCGAAGGTCCTGAGCGCGACCAGGCCGTCCTGACCGAAGTCGTCGTTGCGGTAGAGGAACGCGATGGTCTTGACATGCACGGCCACCAGATATTCAAGCGCCTTCTGCGCCGCCGTCGCGTTCCGCTGAGGCATCTGGAAGACCCACGCGCGCGTGGGCACCGTGAGCGTTGTGCTCGCCGCCAGGGACATGAACGGGACGTCGGCCTGGATCGCGTAATCCGCCATCGCCTGGGACTCGGGGCTCGTGGTCCCGCCCACAAACGCGATCACGTTGTCCTCGGTGACGGCCTTCTTGGCAAGGAGGATGGCCTTGGTCGGGTCCGACTCCGTGTCGTAGGTGATCACCTGAACGGGCCGGCCGGCCAGCCCGCCGGCCGCCGTCCATTGGGCCTGCAGCATCCGCGCGGTATCCTGCTCCGGCTTTCCGAGCGAACTCGCCGGCCCCGTCACCGCCGTGATCACCGCGATCTTGATCGGCGCGCCCTGGCCCAGCCCCGGAGCCGCCGGGACGAGCAGTGCCACAGCCACCGCCGCCGCGAGCCCGGCCACGGCCAGCCGGCGTGTCCATCTGTCATCCACTCGACTCACCCCCCCGATGCGTGCGTGTGAACCCTACGTCAGTGCTGCGGCTGCGATCTCCGTCAGGTCCTTGATCTCAAGACGACCGTCTGCGGCCGCAATCCGGCGCAGGTGCGCGCCGCACAGCAGCGAGGTCGTCACGACGATGCGGCCCGACGTCAAGACCTCGGCCGCCTGCGCCAACCGCTTGCGTCCCCACCAGGTCGCCTGCTCCGGAAACGCCTCAGGTGCGCCCGCGGACGCCCCGCAGCAGTAGAGGTACTCGCGGCGGAGATGTGCTTCGCGGACACGCACCCCGGGAATCTGCGCCAGGATCTCGCGCGGCGGGTCGAGCACCTTGCCGTACCGGCCGAGGTGGCAGCCGTCGAGCAGCACGACTTCCTCGTCCACCGCGCCCGCGAAGGTGAGCCGGCCTTCCTTGAGGAGGGCGGCGAGAAACGGCACGATGTGGGTGAACGGAAACCGCGGGCGCTGCGGGGGGCCGTAGTGCTTCGGCGGGGCGGTCCACGCCTGGTAGCCGGTGTCGTCCACCGTGACCACCTTCCCGACACGTCCGCCGTCCGCCATCCGCGTGATTTTGTCGATCGCGGCGCGGTTGAGGTCGAGGTAGCCGCGCACGTCCCCGGCTGCGAGCACCGGCATCGCGGTCGCGATCTCCTCGTCGCCGAGCGTGCCGACCGTGAAGCCGGCGGCGCGGATCAACCGCACGCTTGCGGCGAGCGCCGGCCACAGCGTCCGATCATAAGGCGCGCGGGCGTCGAGCAGCAGCAGGACGTCGACCCTGCCACCGCGGCTCAGATCCACGACGTCGGTGCCGGTCGCTTCGAGCCACCGTGTGGCGTGGGCCTTCGGGTCCCCGGTGACCGTCCCCGTGGCCAGCAATCGCTGTGCGAGCGTGCGCAGGCCTTCGGGGACGATCTCCCAGCCGTAGCGGTCGAACAGCCACTTGCGCTCCGCGAGCAGAATCCCGTGCAGATCCCACACCTCGCGCGGCAGCGTCATGAACTCCTTCATGAGCGGCACGCGGTTGCGGGAGAAGCACAGCTCCTGACATCCGGTGCAGAGGAGGCACGTGTACACGACCTCCTGCATCCGGCTGTCGTCGGGCGCGACCTCGAGGCCGTCCGCGAGATCGCGGGCCAGAAGCGCCCGGCCGTACGCGGTGTACGCCTCGTGGCGGTAGTAGTCCCACGTGGGGCACACCGGCTCGTTGAACAGGTCGCGCCGCCACTCCGTTTCTCCGTAGGCCTTGCGGTAGGGCTCGGTGAGGGTGAGAATGCCCCGCTGCATCTCCTCCGTGCACAGCCGGCACGTGTAGCACTCGAAGAGGTTGATGCCTTTGGCCTCGATCTCCGCGCGCAACTCGGATCCCCGCACAGACGGCCGCGGTTCTCCGCGCGCGCCGCTCGGAGCCGGGGTCCGGTGCTGCGGTTTCATGCGGCCCGCCGCCGCCTTCGGCCGTGCCTTCCGGCGGCTCATCGGGATCGGCCGCCCCGTGCCCGCCGCGCGCGACCTGGTGCGCGTCGCACCGGCGCGGCCCCAGGGCGCCCGCGGGCCGGCCTGGCCTCTCCCCGGATCCCGTTCTTGCCCGGCGCCAGGATCTCGTTGGGATCGAGGGCGCGTTTGATCTGAGCGCACACGGCCTGGAAGACCGGATCGAGCCGGCGCATCGTGTGGTCCATGAACGCGACGTTGGTCCGGTACGGCAGGTAGCCGCCGTCGCAAAACGCGTCCGTGAGCTCGCGATAGCAGGCCATCGCCCGGGGCATCTCGTCGGGCTGCTTGTGCAGGAGCATCATGACGTGATGCTGGTCGCGGGAGGCCGCGATGAACTCGCCGATGTAGTCGAACCCGTGCTTCCAGAAGATCGGCCGCGCGATCTCCATGTGCTTGCGGGCTTCCTCGCCGAAGAGCGGCACGACCGGCGCGACGAACGCGTTCCCGCCGCCGCGCCAGGAGAGACGGCTGTACTCGACCATCGACGGCACGCCCGTCATGTTCCGGACTTTGTGGTCCCAGTACGGACTCTGCCGCGCCGCCTCCACGTCGAGCAGCGTCGCCTGCGGCAGGTCGGCCGCGGCGCGCCGCCGCACCGTGTCCGCCAGCTCGTTCACGACCGGCGGGGAGCCGTACAGGCACCCCGCGACGTTCCACATGCCGAGCATCCGCGTGCGCGCCCGGTCCCGGATCCACCCTTCCGGCACGGGGCGCGTGCCCCCGGTGAGGTCGCGCGGGTACTCCGCCTCCGCGGCGAGCGCGAGCAGCGCGTGCGCGACCACGACCGCGCTCGGGAGCAGGTGCGACACCTTGAGCGGACGGAGGAAATCCATGATGGCGACGATGTCGTCTTCGCGGTCGCACGTCATGAGAATCGGCCGGTAGGCGGGCGGCTCCGGCATGAGCCAGATGCCGAGCCGCGTGACGATTCCGTAGTTGCTCGCCGTGAACAGCCCGTCGAGATAGGGCCCGTATCCCCACTTGAAGATGTGCCACGTCCGCGATCCCGGCAGGGCCCCGGAGCCCGTCCGCAGGAGGCGGCCGTCCGGTAGCACCACCTCCATGCCGCACGAGAAGAGGAAGTGCTCGCCGTACGGGGTGTAGCCGACGCCGCGCTCCACGGTGTTGCCGAGCGGGCCGGCCCCGGGCGCGGTGGCCGGCGGATCGAGCCACAGCGGCAGGTTGTGGTCGCGGAGGTGCTTGTATAGCTGCGCGTACGTGACGCCGGGCTCGACGACCGCGTACGCGAGCTTCTCGTTGACCTCGAGGATGCGGTTCATCCGTCCCAGGTCGAGGACGACGTTGCCGGGTTCCACCGCCATCATGCGGCCGTAGGCGATGTTCTTCCCGGTGCTCGTCGGCCACAGCGGGATCCGCAGGCGATTGGCGACGCGCACGACGCGCTGGACTTCCGCGACGGAGCCGGGGCGCACGACCGCGGAGGGCCAGATCGGCGGGACCATGATGACGTCGTGGGCGTAGGGGACGAGCTCGGCCGGGGAGAGGGAGACGTTGCGGTCGCCGACGATCGTGGTGAACTCGCGAACCGCCCGGGCGAAGGTTTTCTCGCCGATGCCCTTCGGCCGTTGGATCCGCCGTCCGTTCGTTTCGGCCGCCACCGCGTCACCGTCCATCACCGGGGATGTCGTCCCGTACGGCGGAACGGCATCCCTCAGGCCGGAACCGAGATGGGTTCGAGTTACGCGCGTCTTCGGACAAACCCTCCCGGAACCGGCCGCGGGTGTCCCGGGCCGATCTTCCGTCGCCGGCCGGCGGGGTCGGCGGCCGGCCCGATCGACGATCAATCGACGCCAAGTGGGGAAAGTACGATCTGGGCGCCTCAGCAGTTGGGCGCAACCAGGAGGGATCGATGCGACATTTCTTGCTTGTGGGCCTACT
>DASYZR010000083.1 GCA_035945995.1 bacterium | reverse complement strand
CGACGCTCCCCCCGCGGGAGGCGCGTCCGCCGCGTCGGCGCGGATGCGCGCCATCATCGCGCGCCGCATGACCGAGAGTTTGCGCGGCACGGCGCAGCTGACGCTCACCACCGAAGTGGACATGGCGGAGTCGGCGAGACTCCGCGACGAGGTCGGTCCGGAGCTCGAGCGCCGCGGGGGCATCCGGCCGACCTACACCGACATCGTCGTGCGCGCGTCGGCGGCCGCCCTGCGCGATCATCCGCGGCTCAACGCGCGCTGGGACGGCGACGGCGCGCGGCGGCTTGCCGAGATACACCTCGGTCTCGCCGTCGCGCTCGACGAAGGGGTCGTCGTCCCCGTGATCCGGCACGCGGATCGCCTGACGCTGGCGCAGATCTCCGCCGCGGTCCGGGATCTCTCCGAGCGGGCGCGGGGATTCAAGCTGCGGCCCGAGGAGATGGACGGCGGAACGTTCACCGTCACCAATCTCGGCATGTTCGACGTCGACGCCTTCACGCCGATCCTGAATCCGCCCGAGGCGGCGATCCTCGGCGCCGGCCGCGTGCACGACCGGCCCGTGGCGGCCGGCGGGCGGATCGAGGTGCGGCCGACCATGGTGCTGTCGCTGACCTTCGACCACCGGGTCGTGGACGGCGCGCCGGCGGCGCAGTTCCTGCAGCGCGTCAAGCACGTGCTCGAGCACCCGTACCTCCTCCTGCTGCCGTAGCACGGGTCCGGGAATCGGAGGCGCACGATGGAACTGCCGCTCACCCCGCTCGATCTGGCCCGCCGGGCGCGCGCGCTGTACCCGGAGCGCGAGGCCGTCGTCGACGGCGCCCGCCGGCTGACGTACGAAGAGTTCTTCCGGCGGTGCGACCGCTGGGCGGGCCAATTGCAGGCCTTCGGCGTGCGGCCGGGCGACCGGGTCGCCTACATCGCGCCGAACATCCACGGCCTGCTGGAGGCGTTCTACGCCGTGCCGCAGATCGGGGCCGTGCTGGTGCCGATCAACTACCGGCTGGCGGAGGGGGACTTCGACTACATCATCAACCACAGCGGCGCCCGCGTGGTGTGCGCCGCCGCCGAGCATCTCGCGGCGGTGGACGGGATCCGGGCGTCGCTGCCGAACGTCCGGCAGTTTGTGGCGCTGGACGGCGCGCGGGCGGGATGGCTCGACTACGACGATCTGCTCGAGCAGTCGAGCGGGCGGTACGAGCGGCCGGAGATCGCGGAGGGCGATCTCCTGACGATCAACTACACGAGCGGCACCACCGCCCGGCCGAAGGGCGTCATGATCACTCACCGCAACGCCTACATGAACGTGCTGGGTACGCTGGTGCACATCCACATGACGCCGGCCGACCGTTACCTGTGGACGCTGCCGATGTTCCATGCCAACGGCTGGACGTTCGTCTGGATCGTCACGGCCGTGGGCGGCACGCATCTCTGCCTCCGGCGCGTGGAGCCCGACCAGGTATTCGCGCTCTGCCGGGACGAGGGCGCGACGATGATGTGCGCGGCGCCCACCGTCCTCATCCGGCTCGCCAACGCGCCCGAGGAGCTCCGGCGGGGGGTCCCGCGCGGGATTCGCGTGGTGACCGCGGGCGCGCCGCCGGCCGCGGCCACGATCGGCCGGATCGAAGGCGATCTGGGGTGGGAGATCTCCCACGTCTACGGGCTCACCGAGACGGCGCCGTTCATCACGATCTGCGAGCCGCGGCCCGAGCACGCCCGCCTGTCCGCCGAGGAGCGCGCCGCGGTGAAGGCGCGGCAAGGCGTGGAACTGATCCCTTCCGGGGAGCTCCGCGTCGTCGACGGCGCAGGCCGCGACGTGCCCCACGACGGCCGGACGATGGGCGAGATCGTCGTGCGGGGCAACGTCGTCATGAAGGGCTACTTCAACGATCCGGAGGCGACGGCCAAGGCCTTCGCCGGGGGCTGGTTCCACAGCGGCGACGGGGCCGTCGTGCACCCCGACGGCTACGTCGAGATCCGGGACCGGATCAAGGACGTCATCATCAGCGGCGGCGAGAACATCTCGTCGGTGGAGGTCGAGGCGGCGCTCCTCCGTCATCCGGCGGTCCAGGAGGTGGCCGTGGTCGGACTGCCGGATGCGCAGTGGGGCGAGGCGCCGCATGCCTTTATCGTGCTGCGGGCCGGGGCCTCCGCGGACGAGGCGGATCTCCGGGCGTTCGCGCGCGGGGCCCTCGCCCACTTCAAGGTGCCGAAGACCTTTCGCTTCGTGGACGACCTGCCGCGGACGGCGACCGGGAAGATTCAAAAATTCGTTCTGCGCGGGACGCACGCCACGATCGCACGGCAGTAGCGCGGATGGCCGGCGAGTTGCACGTCCTGTTCGGCGCCGGGCAGGTGGGGCAGACGCTGGCGCGCCGTCTGCTTGACGACGGCCGGCGGGTGCGGATCGCGAAGCGCTCGCGGGGCTCCGTTCCCGCGGGCGCCGACCTGGTCACGGGCGACGCGTCGGATCCGGCCTTCTGTCTGGACGCGGCCCGCGGCGCGTCCACCGTCTATCACTGCATGAATCCGCCCTACGACGCCCGCGTCTGGGCCGACGTGCTACCGCGCTACATGGAGAACCTGATCGCCGCGGCCGCGCGTGCGGGCGCGCGGCTGGTGGTCCTGGACAACGTCTACATGCTGGGCCGGCCCGCGGGGCGGCCGCTGGACGAGGACACGCCTCCCCGTCCCTGCAGCCGCAAGGGAGAAATCCGGGCGCGCGCGGCCGACCGGCTGTTCGAGGCGCATCGTCGGGGCGAAGTCCGGGCGACGAGCGGCCGCGCGTCGGATTACTACGGTCCCGGCGGCACCCTCACACATCTGGGCGACCAGTTCTGGCGGCCGGCGCTCGCCGGCCGCACGGCCCGCGTGCTTGTCAACCCCGACGCGATCCACACCTACCACTACATTCCCGACGTCGCCGCCGGCCTCGCCGCGCTCGGCACCGCGGGCGACGACGCGTACGGCGGACCGTGGATGCTTCCGTGCGCGCCGGCCGGGACGATGCGGGCGCTGGCGGCGCGGTTCTCCCGCCATCTTCGGCGTGAGATTCGGTTGGCCGGGATCCCGCGCTGGGCGGTGAGGGCGATCGGACTCGCGGTTCCGCTCGTGCGTGAGGCCGAGGAGATGCTCTACCAATGGGACGAGCCCTTCGTGATCAATGATGCCCGCTTTCGCGCGCGTTTTGGGCTGGAGCCGGCCGGTGTCGAACAGGCGGCCGCGGACACGGTGGCCTGGGCGACGCAACACTACGCGGCGCGCGTCTGAGCCGCCGACGGCGCGACGGCCGGGGAGTGTCCCCCGGCCGTCGCGCGCGCCCACAATCGATGGTCGGTCGAGCCTACGAGCCGGTGCCTCCGTCGGGCGGAGCCTGGACCTGGGGTTGCGGCGGGGTGTGGACGGAATCATTGCACGCGAACGCCGCCGAGGCCGCAATCGCCACCGCGGCGAGCGCGATCAGGGCCGTGAGAAGCCTGAACATGGTCGCCCTCCCTTCGCTCGGCCCGGTCGTCCTCCGCCGGACCTGTACCTGCGCCGTTCGTCGCGTTATAGAGAAGTCCTGCCCCGCCGCGGGCATCCTGACCCGCTCCGGGCGGGTGCTACAATGAGGCCCGATGCGATTCCGTCCTGACGTCGACTATTACGAGATCCTGCAGGTGCACCCCCGCGCGTCGGCGGAGATGGTCAAGAAGGCCTACCGGACCCTGATGGGGGAGATGGGGGGCCACCCCGACCTCGGCGGGGACGAGGAGCGCGCGAAGTTGCTCAACGAGGCCTACGCGGTGCTGGGCGATCCGGCCCTTCGCCGTGCATACGACCAAGCCCGTGCCCGGGTGGCGCCGAGGGGGAATGGTGGGGGACTCGGCACCGGGTGGCCGGGCACGGGCCGGCCGTCGTCTCAGGGCTCGCGGACCGACCTCGAGCGGTGGTCGGTCTTTGTCACCAAGGTCCTCTTCTCGGCAATCATCGTCGTGGTGGGGATGATGATCGCGCGTCTGATCGAGAATCCGGCGGTCGATCTCGCCGACATGATCGCGGCCATCGTCATGCTGGTCCGGATTTGGCAGCAGGCCGGCGGCGGGCGATGAACCGGATGCCCTCAGCCTAGCGCGCGAAGATTATGCGGGGGTTAACAACCGCGTCGGGTTGAGCGAAAACTCGTACAAAGGGAGGCGGCGCCGGCCGGGGTGATTTTCCTTGCGGCGTGCGCCCCCGTGTGTTATACAATCAATCGGAACGACCACCTGAACGACGCAAGATCCGCCGCCTCGACGCGTGCGGATGGTGCGGCAGGCCCCGAGGCCTTCGGCGTGCATCGCCGGGGGCCGTTTGGTTTTCTTGCCGGCCCGCCGCCGCAGGCGTGCGATCTCAGAGGAGGCTGCGAGAGGACATGGCTGGACGAGTCGGTACCATCGCAGGCAAGCGCGTCGTCATCGTCGACGACGAAGCGGTGATCCGGATGGGGGTGCGCGCGATCCTGGAAGATGCCGGGCACACCGTGGTCGGGGAAGCGTCTTCGGGGAGCGACGCGCTCAAGGTCATCCCCGAGGTCGTGCCCGACCTCGCGCTGCTGGATATCCGGATGCCCTCCCCCGACGGGATGGAGGTGGCGCGGCGGCTGCGGGCCGAGTTTCCGGTTCCGGTCGTCTTTCTGACCGCCTTCAGCGACCGGCGGCTGCTCTTCGAGGCCGCGGAGGCGGGAGGCTACGGCTACATCGTAAAGCCCGTCCGCGAAGGTGAGATCCTCGCGGCCGTGGAGGTCGCCGCCGCGCGGTGGGACGAACTGCACGCCGCCAAAGACGCGCTCGAAACGCGCAAGCTGGTCGAGCGCGCCAAGGGCATTCTGATGCAGCGCCTCAACCTCAGCGAAGACGATGCGCACCACCTGCTGCACCGGCGGAGCCGCCATCTTCGCCGCGCCGTGCGGGAAGTCGCGCGGGACATTCTGGAGACGGAAGAGGCGATTCGCCGGCAGCACGTGCAGAAGTAGTCTCGCGGGCGACGCTCCCGCCGCCGCGATCGGGCGGCCGGATCAGGCCGGCTCCCGGCCGTGCCGCCGCACCATCCGGACCGCCTCGGCGACGAGCGCCGCGTTGTCCGGCGCGCGGCGTCCGTCGGGGAGAGTCACGGTGTCCTCCAGGCCGACGCGGATGTCACGGCCGCGGTCGAGCGCGGCCGCGAGCACCGCCCAGGTCGCCGGACCCTCCCCGTGATGCACGCGCGGCAGCCCGATCCCCGCGGCGTCGAGTGCGGCGTCGATCGCCGCCGCCGCGGCGACCGCCTCCTCCGGGTCCGCGGGCTGCGTTTCCACGAGGACGCGCAGGCACCGGCCGGCGAGACCGCTCGCGATGAAGGCCCTGGCGTCCTCCATCGACCAGAGGCCCGCCTCGATCCCGACCCCGCGGCGCAGCAGAACCGCGCACACGTCGGCGGTGCCGGGCTCGGAGAAGTTGACCGAGGCGAACTCCGGCAGCACGGTCCACGCCTCGATGTGCGCCAGGCGCGCCCGAGGGCCGGACGCGATCCACGCCGCCGTGCTGAGGCCCACCGGGATTCCCGGACAGTCGCCGCGGATCGCCGCGACGGCGGCCGCGCAGGCCGCGGGATCGAGCGTTTCGCGCTCGTCGCCGGCGCGGGGATGCACGTGGAGCGCCGCGGCGCCGGCCGCGATCGCCGCGCGCGCGTCCGCCGCCAGTTCCCGCGGAGTCACCGGGGTCGCCGCATGGTCGGCCCGCCGCCGGCCGCCGTTCAGGCAGGCCTTGACCAGCACGCCGCGTTCAGGCACCGAGGGCCGTCCGCGCCAACGCCCGCTAGAGGGCCGGTGCGCGCGCGCCCCAGCGGGTCGCCCGTTCGTAGGCCGCCGCGAGCCGGAGGATCGTCACTTCCTCGAACGGCCGGCCGCCGAGCTGCAGCCCCAGCGGCAGCCCGCCGGTCGTGAAGCCGCACGGCACCGTGACGCTCGGGAAACCGAGAAAGCTGAACGGCTTGTTGTAGACCGGCGAGCCGGTGCCGGCGAGGCCCGCCGGGGCGGGGCCGGGCGCGGACGGCGTGGCCAGCACGTCCACGGCGCCCATCACGGTCCGCATCGCCTCGATCGTCAGCGTGCGGATCTGCTGCGCGCGCACGTACGCCGGGGCGGGCACGTGAAATCCGGCCTCGATGATGGCGCGAAGCTTGTGACCGTACTCGCCGGCGCGGGTGCGGTACGTGTCGGCGTGGACGGCGGCGGCCTCGACGTGGTGGATGAGCTCGTGCGCGTCCATGGCCGCGGCGAATAGGTCGGGCAGGCGTACCTCGTCGATCCGGCAGCCGAGATCGCCGAGCGCGCGCAGCGCCTCCCGATACGCGGCCGCGCCCTCCGGGTCGAGGCCGTCCGTGAAGTACCGGTCGGGGACGCCGACGCGCAGTCCCCGCACCGCCGCCTCGGCCGCGCGCGCATCGTCGAGGGCCGCCACCGCGCGCGGCGGCGCCGGCGTCGAGAGCGTGGTCGGATCAGCGGCATCGGGTCCCGCGATCGCGTCGAAGAGCATCGCGACGTCCCGCACGGTGCGCGCCATGGGACCCGGATGATCGAGCGTCCACGCGAGGGGATGGACGCCGTGGCGGCTCACGCGGCCGAAGGTGGGCTTGAGCCCGACGACACCGCAGAAGGCGGCCGGCCGGCAGATGGAGCCGGAGGTCTGACTCCCGAGCGCGCCGCCGCACATCCGCGCGGCGAGGGCCGCGGCGGAGCCGCTGCTCGACCCGCCCGGCGTGTGGTCGAGCGCCCAGGGATTGCGCGCCGGCGACGGATCGAAGGACGCGAACTCGGTGGTGTGGGTCTTGCCGACGACGACGGCGCCCGCCTGTCGCAGCCGGGCGACCGCCGTCGCGTCGTACGCCGGGACGAAGCCGGCCATGATGCGCGACCCGCACGACGTCTCCAGGCCCGCGGTGTAGAAGATGTCCTTGAGGCCGACCGGGATGCCGTGGAGCGGTCCCGCGTGGCTCCCGGACCGGCCGAGCTCGGTCAACCGCCGGGCCGCCCCGCGGGCGTCGCCGGCCTGCACCCGCGCCCATGCCTGCACGCGAGACTCGATGCGTTCGATGCGGTCGAGCGTGGCGTCGAGCAGTTCCAGAGGCGACAGCCGTCCCGCGGCGATCTCAGCGGCGGCGTCGCTCGCCGACAATGCCCAGGGTTCAGCCATCGCCGCGGGACAGACGGGGCGCCCCGGCCGGGTCGGTGTCGCGGGAGACCGGTACTGCGGCGACGCGTTCGATGCGCCCGCGCGTGACGGCCCACTCCTCGCTGAACCGTTCGCCCCGCGCCGCCGGCAGCCCGAGGATCACCGTGACCACATCGGCCTCCGGCCCGCCGGGGGGCAACTGGGCGTCCGGCGGGGTGGACGGTCGCGTGTGCGGCGGGCGTCTCGAAGACGGGCGTTTCGGGGACATACAAGGGGCTTGGCCCGGGGGACGGGAACTTCCTCCCGTGTCTACCGTCGGTCCCCGCGACGCGGAGCGCCCGTTCGTTCTCGCCCTCGATCTCGGCAGCGGTTCGCTGCGGGCCACCGTGTACGACCGCCTCGGCCGGGAGGTCGGCGGGACCGAGGGCCGGACGCCGACGGACTGGCGGGAGACGGCGGACGGCGGCATCGAAGCGGACGCCGAGGCCCTCGTCGAGGGCGCGTGCCGCGCGATCGACCAGGCGCTGGCAGGCGCCGGTGCCTCGGCCCCAGAGATTCGCGCCGTCGGCGTCTCCACGTTCTGGCACAGCCTGCTCGGGCTCGACGTGGACGGCGCAGCCGTCACGCCCCTGTATTCCTGGGCCGACGGACGCAGCGGAGCGGCGGCGCGCGACCTGCGCGCCCGGCTCGACGAAGAGGCGGCGCGCCGTCGGACCGGGTGCACGTTTCATCCGAGTTATCTTCCCGCACGGCTGGCCTGGCTGCGCGCGGCGCACCCCGGCCGTTTCCGCGCCGCACGAACGTGGCTCGGGATCGGCGAGTATCTGACACTTCGTCTCTTCGGCCGGGCGGTCTCGAGCCTGTCGATGGCGTCGGGGACCGGGCTGTTGGACGTCCGGCGGTGCGTGTGGGACGGCGAGATCCTCGGGGCCCTCGGACTGGCACCGGAGCAAATGCCGCCGCTCGTCGATCTCGATTCGCCGTTGACCGGGTTGAAGACCGAGTACGCGGCGCGGTGGCCGGCACTCGCGCAGATCCCGTGGCTGCCGGCCGCGGGCGACGGCGCGCTCAGCAACGTCGGCACCGGGTGCGTCACGCCGGGGCGGGCGGCACTCAGCCTCGGCACCTCGGGCGCGATGCGCGTCATGCGATCCGGCGAGGCGCCGGAGGTGCCGCGTGCGTTGTGGGTGTACCGTGTCGACCGCCGCCACGTGCTTGCGGGCGGGGCGATCAGCAACGGCGGCAGCGTGTACCGCTGGGTGGGCGAGCGCATGGCGCTCGACGACCCGGCGGCCCTCGATCGGGCGCTTCGGCGCCGGACCCCCGACGCGCACGGTCTCGTGGTGCTGCCCTTTTTCGCCGGCGAGCGGAGCCCCTCGTGGCCGGTCGCCGCGCGCGGCGCCATCGTGGGACTGACCCTCGCGACCGAGCCGATCGACGTGCTTCAGGCCGGCGTCGAGGCGGTCGCCTACCGCCTGGCCCTGGTGTGGGAGGCGCTGCGCGGGGCGGTCCCCGAGATCCGCGAGATCGTCGCGAGCGGAGGCGCCCTGACGCACCTGCCGGTATGGCTGCAGATCATCGCGGACGTACTGGGGCACGACATCGTCCGTTCCGCGGAGGATGAGGGGAGCAGCCGCGGCGCCGCGTTGCTCGCGCTCCGGGCGCTCGGCGCGCTGCGCATCGAGGAGACGGCGGTGCCGCGCGCCTTCGTCGTGCGCCCCGACCCGTCGCGGCACGACCGGTACCTCGCGGCGCGGGCACGGCACGCGCAGGCCGAGCACGCGTTGGAGCCGCTGCAGCCCCCGCAGGGTGCGTGACAGCGGTATCCCGGAATCGTAAAATGGGGCCTGACGGCTAGGACGCCGTGGCGCGGTTCGAACCGCCGCGGTTTGGAACAATAGATACGGGTAGTCTCGCGCGTGACCACGGTCTCCGGGAGTAGATGATGCCGACCGGCACCCAGACCCTCGACCAGCTGTGCATCAATACGATCCGGACCCTGTCGATCGACGCGGTCCAGAAAGCCAACTCCGGGCACCCGGGCGCGCCGATGGACGCGGCCCCGATGGCGTACCTGCTGTGGACCCGCCATATGCGCTACAGTCCGGCGCAGCCTTCGTGGCCGGACCGCGACCGGTTCATCCTGTCCGCCGGCCACGCGAGCATGCTGCTCTACAGCATGCTGCATCTCACCGGCTACGACCTTACCCTCGACGACATCAAGCAGTTCCGTCAATGGGGCAGCCGGACACCGGGCCATCCCGAGCGCAACTGCGCGCCGGGCGTCGAGGTGAGCACCGGGCCGCTCGGCCAGGGCTTCGGGAACAGCGTGGGGATGGCGATGGCCGAGCGCTGGCTCGCCGCGCGCTTCAACCGGCCGGACCACACCGTCGTGGACCATCGCACGTACGTCCTCGCCAGCGACGGCGACCTGATGGAAGGCGTCGCCGCGGAGGCCGCGTCGCTCGCGGGTCACCTGCGGCTGGGACGCCTCGTCGTCCTGTACGATGCCAACCAGGTGAGCCTTTCCGGGACGACGTCGGTGACGTTCAGCGAGGACGTCGGCGGCCGCTTCGAGGCGTACGGCTGGCACGTCCAGCACGTCGCGGACGGCAACGATCTCGGCGCGCTCGACCGCGCGATCGCCGCCGCCACGGCGGAAGAGGCGAAGCCGTCGCTCGTCGTCGTGCGCACCCATCTTGGCTTCGGGAGCCCGCACAAGCAGGACACGTTCAAAGCGCACGGGGAACCGCTCGGCGACGACGAGGTCAAGGCCACCAAGCGCGCGTACGGCTGGCCGGAGGACAAGATCTTCTACATCCCGGACGACGCGCTCGCGGTGTTTCGCCGCGCGGTCCCGCGCGGCCGGGAGCTCGAGGCGGATTGGCGCGCCCGGATGGACGCCTACCGGCGCGCATTTCCGGGTTCGGCGCGGGAGCTCGAGGACGCGCTCGCCGGCCGGCTGTCCCCGGAGTGGGAGGCGGCCCTCCCCGCCTTCACCGCCGCGGACAAGCCGATGGCGACGCGCGAGGCGTCGGGCAATGTGATGAACGCGGTGGCCGCCGTGGTGCCGACCCTCGTCGGCGGATCCGCCGACCTCGATCCCTCGACCTTCACCCAGCTCCGCGGCGAGGGCGATTTCGAGAGCCCGACAGCACCGCACGCCGGCGTGCAGGGCGATTCCGGCGGGCCATGGAGTTACGCCGGCCGCAACGTCCACTTCGGCGTCCGTGAGCACGCCATGGGCGCCGCCCTCGTCGGGATGGCGGCGCACGGCGGGCTCCGGCCGTACGGCGCGACCTTCCTCATCTTCTCCGACTACATGCGGCCCAGCGTGCGGCTCGCGGCGCTCTCCGCGCTCGACGTCGTGTACGTGTGGACGCACGACAGCGTCGGCCTCGGCGAAGACGGGCCGACCCACCAGCCGGTCGAACAGCTCGCGAGTCTGCGGGCGATCCCGAACCTCGTCGTGCTGCGCCCGGCGGATGCGACGGAGACGGTGGAAGCGTGGCGGGCGGCGCTCCGGCGCACCGGCGGGCCGACGGCGATCGTGTGCTCGCGCCAGAAGCTGCCGGTCCTCGACCGCGGTACGCTGGCGCCGGCCTCGGGCGTGGCGCGCGGCGCGTACGTGCTGGCGGACGGCGGAGGCCCCGACCTCATTCTGATCGCGACCGGATCCGAGGTCGCGCTCGCGCTCGAGGCTCATGCGCGGCTGGCGCAGGGCGGGGTCCGGAGCCGCGTCGTCTCGATGCCGTCGTGGGAGCTCTTCGAGGCGCAGCCCGAGGCCTACCGCGACGAGGTACTGCCGCCGCAGGTTCGGGCGCGGGTCAGCATCGAGGCCGCGGTGTCGTTCGGCTGGCATCGCTGGGTGGGCCCGGAGGGCGCGGTGATCGGCATCGACCGGTTCGGCGCCTCGGCGCCCGGTGCGGTGGTGCTCCGGGAGCTCGGATTCACGGTGGACCGCGTGGTCGCGACCGCCGGCGCCGTGCTCGAGCGGACGCACCGTGCCCCCCGCGAAGCCGGGGCAGCCCCGCCCCGCGAAGCCGGGGTCGGATTCGCGCCCCGGGACGGCGGCGGCTCCTAGGCACCAAACGACACGTGGGGCCCCCTGATCGGGGGCAGGCAGGAGGGCGGCGAAGCATGGACATCACCAACACTACGGACGGTGCCACCGGCCGCGCCCGGGATCCGATGCGGGCCCTCAACGACGCCGGACAGAGCGTGTGGCTCGACTACATTCACCGCGGCATCTTGACGTCCGGCGAACTCGGGCGGCTGGTCGCGTCCGGCGTGAGCGGCGTCACGAGCAACCCGACGATCTTCGAGAAGGCGATCACGGGGAGCCACGACTACGACGACCAGATCTCCCGGCTCATCGCCGGCGGCAAGAGCACGACCGAGATCTACGAGGCGCTGGTCGTCGACGACATCCGGGCCGCCGCCGACGCGCTGCGGCCGGTGCACACCGCCACCGGCGGCGCCGACGGGTTCGTCTCGATCGAGGTGTCGCCGCTGCTCGCGCACGATACCGAGCGGACGATCCAGGAAGTCCGCCGCTTTAACAGCCTCATCCCCCGGCCCAATGTGATGGTGAAGATCCCCGGGACGGTCGAGGGCGTGCCGGCGATCGAGGAGATGATCGCCGAGGGCCGTCACATCAACATCACGCTGCTCTTTGCCATCGAGGCCTACCGCCGCGTGCAGGAGGCGTACCTGCGCGGCCTGGAGCGGCGCGTCGGCGCGGGCCAGCCCGTCCATCAGATCGCGTCGGTCGCGAGTTTCTTCGTCAGCCGGATCGACACGGAGGCGGACAAGCGCCTGGACGCGCGCGCGGCGGCGGCCCCCCCGGAGCAGGCGGAGGCGCTGCGCGCGCTGCGGGGCAAGGTCGCCGTCGCCAACGCCAAGCTGGCGTACCGGCTGTTCCAGGAGACGTTCGGCGGCGCCCGCTGGAAGGCGCTCGCGAGCCGGGGCGCCAGGGTGCAGCGGCCGCTGTGGGCCAGCACCAGCACGAAGAACCCGGCCTACCCGGATCTCCTGTACGTCGAGACGCTCGTCGGCCGGGACACCGTCAACACATTACCGCCGCAGACCATCGAGGCGCTGCGCGATCACGGCCGCATCGTGCCTGACGCGGTCATCCAGGGCGTGGACGACGCCGAGCGCGTGGTCGCGGCGCTGACCGGCCTGGGCCTCAGCCTCGACGCGATCACGCAGACCGTGCTCGACTCCGGCGTGCAGTTGTTCGCCGACTCGTTCAACCAGCTGATGCATGCGATTGCGTCGCGCGGCCAGGACGTCACGGCAGGAGGCCGCCGATGAAACTGGGATTCGTCGGATTCGGACGCATGGGCGGGAACATGGTCACCCGCCTCGTCCAGCGCGGGCACACGATCGCCGTCTACGCGCGTCGGCCGGAGGTGCGGGCGGAGGCCGCGGCCAAGGGGGCGGCGCCCGCGGCGTCCATCGCCGAGCTCGTCGGCCTGCTGCAGCCGCCCCGGATCGTGTGGATGATGGTGCCGGCCGGTGAGGCGGTGGAGCAGACGATCGCCGAGGTGACGCCGCTGCTGAGCCGCGGGGACGTCCTCGTGGACGGCGGCAACTCGAACTACCGCGATTCCATCCGTCGCGCCGCGGCCACGCGCGCCCACGGCCTCCACTACATCGACGCCGGGACGAGCGGCGGCATCTGGGGGCTGCAGGTCGGCTACTGCATGATGGTCGGCGGCGATCCGGAGCCGGTCAAGCTGCTCGAGCCGGTGTTCCGCGACTTGGCGCCGGAGGATGGGTATCTGCACGCCGGCCCGAACGGCGCCGGGCACTACGTGAAGATGATCCACAACGGGATCGAGTACGGGATGCTGCAGGCGTACGGGGAGGGGTTCGCCATTCTCCACCAGGCGCCGTTCCGGCTCGACCTGCGGGCCATCAGCACGCTCTGGAATCACGGGAGCGTGGTCCGGTCGTGGCTGCTCGAGCTCGCGGAACGGGCGTTCGCCGACGACCCCAACATGGAAACGATCCGCGGGTACGTCGAGGACTCCGGCGAGGGCCGGTGGACCGTGCAGGAGGCCATCGATCGCAACGTGCCTGCGCCGGTGATCACGCTGTCGCTCCTCCAGCGGCTCCGGTCCCGCGAGGACGAAGACTTCGGCGACAAGGTGATCGCGGCGCTCCGGCGGCAGTTCGGCGGCCACGCGACCAAACCGCGGTAAGCCCGCCGACATGAGTGCGGTTTCGACACCATCCCCGCTCCGGGAGGGCCTCCGGCTCCGGCGGATGCCCGATCCGTGCGCGGTGGTCATCTTCGGCGCCACGGGCGACCTCACGGCGAAGAAGCTGATGCCGGCCCTCTACACCCACGCGCGGCTCGGCATGATCCCGGCCAACCTCTCGGTCGTCGGCGTCGCCCGCCGGCCCAAGACCGACGAGGCGTTCCGCGCGGAGATGGCCCAGGCCGTGCTCGGTCCGTCCGCGGTATCCGGGACGCCCGACCTGTGGGGCGCGTTCGCGCAGGGGCTCTTCTACGTCCAGGCGGAGTTCCACGATCCGGAGGGCTACGAGCGGCTCCGCGCGACCCTGGAGCGCGTGGATCAGGAACGGGGCACCGCCGGCAACCGTCTCTTCTACCTGGCCACGGCGCCCGAGTTCTACAACGACATCATCCAGCAGTTGGACCGGCACGGTCTCGTCGAGCGGCCCGCCTCCGGCCGCGGGGACGGCCGCCGCCCCTGGACCCGCGTCGTCGTCGAGAAACCGTTCGGGCGGGACACGAGGAGCGCCCAGGCGCTGAACCGGGCCCTGCTGCGCGTGTTTCGCGAGGGGCAGGTCTACCGCATCGACCACTACCTCGGCAAAGAGACCGTGCAGAACATCCTGGTGTTCCGGTTTGCGAACGGCATCTTCGAGCCGCTGTGGAACCAGCACTTCATCGACCACGTGCAGATCACGGTCGCGGAGTCGGGCGGCGTCGAGGAACGGGCCGGGTACTACGAGACGGCCGGCGTCGTGCGGGATATTCTACAAAACCACATGGTGCAGCTCCTGACCCTCGTCGCGATGGAAGCCCCGGTGGCGTTCGAGCCGGACCAGGTGCGCGACGAGAAGGTGAAAGTCCTCCGGGCGGCGCGCCGGCTGACGCCGGACGACGTCGCCGCGGAGGTGGTCCTCGGTCAGTACGAGGCCGGGGTCGTGGGCGGGCAGGAGGTCCCAGGGTACCGCGCCGAGGCGCGCGTCGCGGCGGCGTCGCGCACGCCGACGTTCGCGGCGATGCGCCTATTCCTCGACAGCTGGCGGTGGGCGGGGGTGCCCTTCTACCTGCGCACCGGCAAGCGGCTGCCGAAGCGCGCGACCGAGATCGCCGTGCAGTTCAAGCAGGCCCCGCTGCCGCTGTTCCGCGAAGGCGGCCGGGAGCCGAATCTTCTCACGCTCAACATTCAGCCGGACGAGGGGATCTCGCTGCGCTTCATCGCGAAGGCGCCCGGCACCGCGATGAGCCTGCGGCCGGTCAACATGGGGTTCCAATACGGGACGGCGTTCGGCGGGGAGGAGCTCAACGCGTACGAGCGGCTGCTGCTCGACTGCATGCTGGGCGACCCGACGCTGTTCACGCGGCGCGACGAAGTCGAGGCGGCCTGGGAGTTGTTCGAGCCGGTGCTCTCGTGGTGGGAGAAGTCCGACCCGCCTCCCCCGGTCCTGCTCTACGAGGCCGGCACGTGGGGCCCGGAGGCGGCGCGGCCGCTGGTGGAACGCGACGGCCGGAGATGGCGGAGATTGTGACGGCAACCCCGTCTGACGCGGGGCAGGCCCCGTCTGACGCGGGGCAGGCCGCGTCCGGCGCGAGGCGGGCGACCCGCCTGCCCGGCGTGCCCGAGCGCCCCGACGTCGAGGGAATCGAGCGCGAGCTGCGCCGGCTGTGGTCGTCGCTCGACACGGCGCCGGCGGGCGCCGGCGGGACCGCCGCCCAGGTCACGCGGATCTGCACCCTCACCCTGATCGCCGTGGTCCGGAACGGCCGGCCGGATGAGGCGGCCGCGATGGCCGAGCGGCTCGGCGCCCGGTACCCGTGCCGGAGCATCGTCCTCGACGTGAGCCCCGCCTCCCGCGATCGCCTGGACGTCGCGACCGCGCTGTACTGCCACGAGTCCGAGGCCCCGGCGCGCCCGACTGTCGGTTGCGAGCAGATCACCGTTGCCGCGTCGGGCCGCGCCCTCGCACGGGTGCCGGCCCTCGTCCTCCCGCTTCTGGTGACGGACCTGCCGGTCTACATCTGGTGGCCCGACGATCTCCCGGCGCCGCGGGATCCCGAAGGGGACCTGCTGCGGCGTCTCGTGGAGGTGGCCGATCTCCTGATCGTCGACTCGTCGGCGATGACGCGGCCGATCGCCGGCCTCGCCGCCGCCGCCGCGCTGGCCGCGCCGCTGTCCGGCGGCCTGCGCGATCTCACGTGGGGCCGTCTGACGCCGTGGCGCGATCTGGTCGTGCAGTCCTTCGATCCGCCGCCGATGCGGCAGGCGCTCGAGCGCCTGGACCGGCTGCGGATCCGCACGCGTCCCGGCCCAGGACAGGAGCCGGTCGCCGGCCTTCTGTTGGGCGCGTGGATCGCGGCCCGGCTGAGGTGGGAGCCGGCGGGGCCGGTGCGCCGGGAGGGGGGCGGTGTGCGCGCGCTCTTCTGGCGCGACGGCGGCGCGGTGGAGCAGACGGTGGAGGGCGGCTCGGGGCCGGTCGCGTCGTTCGAGTGCGCGGCCGGCGGGACGGATCCGTGGAGCCTGTCGATGACCGGTGAGGCGGACGGCGGGTCGACCGTGTCCATCGAGGTGCGGATGGGGCGCGGCCGCCCCCGAACGCAGGCCGCCGGCCTCGCTGTGCCGGACGACGCCGCGCTGCTGGCCGCCGAACTCGAACTGGCCGGCGTGGACGGCGTGCTGCGCGAGTCGCTCTCGCTCATGCTGCGCGCGGCGCACGCCGCCTGACCGCGTGATCCCCGAGGTCGTGGTGCTCGCCGATCCGGCCTCGGCGGCGGCCGCCGCGGCGGAGCGCGTGGCCGCGATCTGCGCGCGAACCGTTGCCGCGCGCGGCGCCTGCGCCGTGGCCCTCTCCGGCGGCGACACGCCGAAACCGCTGTACGCGCGGCTGGCGGAGGAGCCCTACCGCCGGGAGGTCCCGTGGGACCGGCTCGAGGTGTTCTGGGGCGATGAGCGCTGCGTTCCTCCCGACGATGCCCGCAGCAACTTTCACATGGCGCACGAGACGCTGCTGGCCAAGGTGTCCATTCCCGCGGAGCACATCCACCGCATGCCTGCCGACACCGTCGATCACGAGGCGGCGGCCCGCGCGTACGCGGAGATGCTGCGCGCCCGCCTGCCGGCGACCGCGGACGGTTGGCCGCGGTTCGACCTCATCCTTCTCGGGATCGGCGCCAACGCGCACGTGGCGTCGCTGTTTCCGCGCACGGCCGCTTTGCGGGAGCGCAATCGCGCGGTGGTCGCCGAGTTGGTCGAGGACGCGGCGATGTGGCGAATGACGCTCACGGTGCCGGTGCTGACGCGCGCCGCGGCGATTCTGTTTCTGGGGACCGGCGCGTCGAAAGCGGAGGCGGTTCGGGCGGGGCTGGAAGGACCCGCGGACGGCTACGACGTGCCGGCCGCGCTCATCCGGCCCGTCGATGGCCGGGTGACGTGGATACTGGACGCCGCCGCCGCGTCTCGTCTAACCGGCCGGGCCGGACGCGTCTGATCAGATAGACGGTCGTGCCCCGCCGGCCCTGTTCGATGCGCAGCGCGTCGGTGAACTGCCGCATCAGGAACAATCCACGACCGCCTGGGGCCTCGGGGTCGGACGGGAGCTCCCCGGTGGGCACGCGCCAGCGCTCCGAGGGGCTGGTCACGGCGATCACGACGTAATCGTCGCGGGTAATGAGTTCGACCATGACCACGTCCGGGATGGTGACCGCCGGAGGACCGCCACCTTCGGCCTGCCGCGGGTCCGCGGGCGTCAGCCCAACGCCGCCGTGCACCACCGCGTTCGTGACGGCCTCACCGACCGCGAGGAGGAGCTCATCGACCGCCTCGGGATGCATGCCGAGCCGGTAGAGCCGTGGAGCGAGATAGTGCCTCGCCCGGCGCGGCGTGGCCGGCTCTCTCGGCAATGTGACCCGTTCTAGTAGCGGCACAGGCATCCATACGTGGGCGAAGTCTCATAATATGTATTTCCCCCGGGACCGCGCGGGGTATCATACCGGCGCGTCCGCCGAAGGGTTTTGTCCGGCCGTCGCCGCAGTAGTCCGGGATGACGGCAGGGGAGGTGTTGCCGTGACGCGATGTGGCAGCAGATGGGGCGTGCTCATCCTAATGGCGGTGCTCGTCGCCGGACCCGCCGGCTGGTCTGCCGGCCCGGCCCGCGCGGCGGCGCAGACGCTGCACCTCGGCTACTCGACGTGGGTCGGGTACGGCCCGCTCTTTTTGGCGCGCGATTACCGGTATTTCGACGAGGCCGGGGTGAACGTCGAACTGACCAACATCGAAGATCCGAAACTGCGCTTCGCGGCGCTCGCCGCAGGCAGACTGGACGGACTCGTCACGACGCTCGACACGATGAGCCTCTACTGGAAGCCGAACTTCCAGATCCAGGCGGTCCTCGGGCTGGACGACAGCAAGGGCGGGGACGGCATCGTTTCCAAGGACACGATCAAATCGATCAGGGACCTGCGCGGCAGGCGCGTCGCTTTCAACGAAGGCTCCGTGTCGCATTTCTTCCTGAGCGTGCTCCTGCGGCAGAACGGGATGACTGAGAAGGACGTCAAGGCCATCAACATGCGGCAGGACGACGCCGGCGCCGCGTTCTTGGGCGGTAAGGTGGATGCCGCGGTCACGTGGGAGCCGTGGCTGTCCCGGGCCAAGCAGGCGCCACACGGCCACATCCTCGTGGACAGCAGCAAGACTCCGGGGCTGATCGTCGACGTGCTGGTGATTCGGCGGGACGTGTTGCGCGCGCATCCCGAGGCGGTCCGGGCGGCGATTGTCGGCTGGTACAAGGCCGTGGATTTCTGGAAGAAGAACCCCGCGGACGCGGACCGGGTCATGGCCAAGGCCGTCGGCGGCTGGCTCAAGGACGTGAAAACCTTCCAGGCGACGCTCGACGGCGTCCGCTACTACGACGAGGCGATCAACCGTCAGTACATGGCGCCGGGCGGGCAGATCTACGTCACGGCGCAGAACGCGATCGACATTTGGAGCTCGCTCGGCAAGATCACGACGCGCGAGGCCGCCGGCGACCTCGTCAACAACGCCTTCGTGCTCGCCAAGTAGGGCCGGGCTCGCCGGCGCGGCCGCGGCGGCCGGGGGCCGGCTCCGCCTCGTTCCGTGAGCCTCGCGTCCGCCCGCCCGGACGTTCGCCGTGCCCCCCGCGGTCTCGCGCAGTACTTCCGGCCGCAGGAGCCGATCCCGCGGCGGACGTATCTCGGCATCCTGATCGCGAGCGCCGGGGGGCTCCTGGGACTCTGGTGCGGGCTGACGTACGGCGGCCTCGTTCAGCCGCTGTTCCTGCCGACCCCCACGGCGATCATCCGGTCCGGCATCGACATGGCCGCCGACGGCAGCCTGGCGGAGAACGCGGGCGCGAGCCTCTACGTCATCGTGACCGGCTGGGCGCTCGCCGTCGCGGCCGGCGTGCCGACCGGCATCCTGATGGGCTCCTTCAAGGCCGTCGAGGCGTTGATCGAGCCGGTCGTCGACTTCGTCCGGTACCTCCCGGTCAGCGCGCTCATCCCGCTGCTGATCCTCTACATCGGCATCGGCACGTCCGAGAAGATCGCGGTGATCTTCATCGGCACGTTCTTCCAGCTCGTGCTGCTGGTCGCCGACGTCGCCGCGCACGTGCCGCGCGAGCAGATCGACGTGTCGTACACGCTCGGCGCGTCCCGGGCGCAGGTGATCCGGCGCGTGCTGCTGCCGGCCACGCTGCCCGGCGTGATGGACACGCTGCGGATCACGATGGGGTGGGCGTGGACGTACCTCGTCGTCGCCGAGCTCGTCTCGGCGGACCGCGGACTCGGTTACCTGATTTTGAACTCGATGCGGGGCCTCTTCACGGACCGGATCTTCGTGGGCCTCATCACGATCGGCGGCCTGGGATTGGGGTTCGACCTGCTCTTCAAATGGCTGCACCGCCGGCTGCTGCCGTGGTCGCCGAAGGCCTGACCAGGCGGGCGGCCGGCCCGGGCGCCTCCTCCGCCGAGCCGTCCGGGCGCGTCAAACTGGCGCTGCGCGACGTCGCGGTGGCGTTCCGGGCCCGCGGCGGCGGTGAGATCGCCGCGATCGACCGCCTGTCGCTCGACGTCGCCGATCGGGAGATCGTGAGCATCGTCGGGCCGAGCGGTTGCGGCAAGAGCACGCTGTTGCGGCTGATCGCGGGGCTCGTCCGTCCCTCGTCGGGGGAGATCCGCCTCGACGGGCGCGCCGTCAGCGATCCGGGCGCCGACCGCGGGATGGTGTTTCAGTCGTACACGCTGTTCCCGTGGCTCACCGTGCAAGGCAACGTCGAGTTCGGTCCGCGCCTCCGCGGGCTCGCCGAGGCGGCGCGGCGCGACGTCGCCACGCGGTTTATTCAAATGGTGGGGCTGGCGGGGTTCGAGCACGCCTACCCCAAGGAGCTCTCAGGGGGGATGATGCAGCGCGTCGCCATCGCGCGCGCCCTGGCCAACGACCCCGAAGTGCTGCTGATGGACGAGCCGTTCGGGGCTTTGGACGCGCAGACGCGCGCGTTCATGCAGGAGCTGCTGCTCGACATCTGGCAGAAGACGCCGAAGACGATCCTGTTCGTCACTCACGACATCGACGAGGCGCTCTTTCTCGGCGACCGGGTCTACGTCATGACGGCCCGGCCGGGGCGCTTCCGGGACGAGGTCCGGCTCGATCTGCCGCGCCCGCGGACGCTCGAGATCACGATGTCGCCGGCGTTCGTCGAGGCCAAGCGCCGCGTTCTTGCCATCATCCGGGAGGAGGCCGCCAAAGCGATGGGCCTGGAACGTCCGGCGCCGGGTGGCCCGGCGTGAGGGGATTCGAACCGCCCAACGCCTTCCGGTCGCCGAGGTTCGCGCAGCTCTCCACGTTCATGCGCCTGCCGTACCAGCCGGATCCGGCGGGGCTCGACGTCGCGATCCTCGGCATCCCGTTCGACGGCGGCGTCAGCTTCCGGCCGGGCGCGCGATTCGGCCCAAAGGAGGTTCGCAACAACTCGCTGCTCATCCGTCCCTACAATCCCGCGCTCCGGACGTCGCCGTTTCGCCGGATGAAGGTGGCCGACTGCGGCGACGTGGACACAAACCCGATGGATATCCTCGACACCTACGCGCGCGTCGAGGCGGCCGTCGGCCGCATCCTCGCCGCGGGGGCGGTGCCGGCCTGCGTCGGCGGAGATCACTCGCTCACGCTGCCGATCATGCGCGCGGTGGTGAAGGCGCGCGGGCCGCTCGCGCTCGTGCACTTCGACAGCCATCAGGATATGTGGGAGGAGTACTTCGGGAACCGCTACTTCCACGGGACCCCGTTCCGGCGGGCGCACGAAGAGGGCCTCTACGACGGGAAAGCGACCGTCCAGTTCGGGATCCGGGGCCCGGTGTACGATGAGGACGACTTCGCGTTCGGTGAGCAGCATGGGGTCACGGTGGTCCGCGCGGACGACATTCACCGCGACGGCGTCCCGGCGGCGCTCGACCGGCTCACCCGCGTGCGCGGCCGCGCGGTCTACGTCTCGTTCGACATCGACTCGGTGGATCCGGCCTTCGCGCCGGGGACCGGGACGCCCGAAGTCGGCGGACTGACGAGCGCCCAGGCGCTCGCGCTCGTCCGCGGACTCGCGGGGCTCGAGATCGCCGGCTTCGACATCGTCGAGGTGTCGCCGCCGTACGATCAGAGCGGCATCACCTCCATGCTGGCCGCGAACGTGCTCTTCGAACTGCTGTCGGTGATCGCGCTCGGCCGGCGGTGACGGACCCGGTCAGTCCAACGGCCGCCGGATCCCGTACCGGCGCGCCGCCTCCTGCGCCTCGGGATAGCCGGCGTCGGCGTGGCGGACGATGCCGATGCCGGGGTCTGTGGTCAGCACCCGCTCGAGCCGGCGTGCCGCGTCCGGCGTTCCGTCTGCGACGATGACCATACCCGCGTGAATCGAGTACCCGATCCCGACCCCCCCGCCGTGGTGGACCGACACCCACGTGGCGCCGCCGGCTGCGTTGAGGAGGGCGTTGAGGATCGGCCAGTCCGCGATCGCGTCGCTCCCGTCGGCCATGCCCTCGGTCTCGCGGTAGGGGGAGGCGACCGACCCGGTGTCGAGGTGGTCGCGGCCGATCACGACCGGGGCCCGCAACTCGCCGCGCGCGACCATCTCGTTGATCGCGAGGCCGAACCGCGCCCGCTCGCCGTAGCCGAGCCAGCAGACCCGGGCCGGCAGGCCCTGGAACGGCACCCGCTCGCCGGCGAGCCGGATCCACCGCGTGAGGGTCTCCTGCTCGGGAAAGAGCCGCAGGACGAGGTCGTCCGTCTTGTGGATGTCGTCGGGATCGCCGGACAGCGCGACCCACCGGAACGGTCCCCGTCCTTCGCAGAACAGCGGCCGTACGTAGGCCGGGACGAAGCCTGGAAACGCGAACGCGTCGGCGACGCCGGCCTGGTGCGCCTGCGCGCGGATGTTGTTGCCGTAATCGAACACGACCGCCCCGCGGCGCTGGAACGCCAGCATGGCCTCGACGTGCCGGGCCACCGACGCCTCGGCTTGGGCGACGTACGCCCGCGGATCGCTGTGCCGCAACGCCGCCGCCTCGGCCGCGCCGAGCCCGTCCGGAATGTACCCGCCCAGCAGGTCGTGCGCGGAGGTCTGATCCGTCACGACGTCGACCGGCACGCCGCGCCCGAGCACCTCGTGGTAGCGGCCGGCCGCGTTGCCGAGGAGCGCGATGGAGCGGGGGCGCCGGTCGCGGACGGCCCGCTCGGCCGCGTACAGCGCGGCGTCGAGGCTCGACGTCGCCTCGTCCACCCACCCGGCGCGCGCCCGCCGGTCGATCCGTTCGGGATCGGCCTCCACCACCAGCGCGACGCCGCCGTTCATCGTGATCGCGAGCGGCTGGGCGCCGCCCATGCCGCCGAGCCCGGCGGTGAGCACGAGCCGCCCCCGCAGGCTGCCGCCGAAATGGCGCCGCGCGAGGGCGGCAAAGGTCTCGTACGTGCCCTGGATGATCCCCTGCGTGCCGATGTAGATCCACGAGCCCGCGGTCATCTGGCCGTACATCGTGAGACCGAGGGCCTCGAGCCGGCGGAATTCATCCCAGGTGGCCCAGGCCGGTACCAGCATCGCGTTTGTGATCAGCACGCGCGGCGCGTCGGGATGCGACCGGAAGACTGCGACCGGCTTGCCGGACTGCACCAGCAGCGTGTCGTCCGGTTCGAGGCCGCGCAGGGCGCCGACGATCGCGTCGAAGCACGCCCAGGACCGGGCCGCCCGCCCGGTCCCGCCGTAGACGATCAGCTCGTCGGGACGCTCGGCGACCTCGGGGTCGAGGTTGTTCATCAGCATGCGCAGCGCCGCTTCCTGCGGCCAGCCCTTGCAGGACAGCGCCGTGCCGCGCGGCGCGCGCACGGGGCGCGGTCCGCTCATTTCGCCTCGAGCACGGTCCGCAGCGAGGCAATAACGCGCCGGTTCTCGCCGGCGGTGCCGATCGTCACGCGGGCCCACGCCGGCAGGCGCCACATGGCACCCGGCCTGATGATCACGCCGTAGGGGAGCAGCTGCCGGGCGACCTCATCGGCGGGACGGCCGAGGTTGACCAGCACGTAGTTCGCCTGGCTCGGGATCGCTTCGACTCCGAGGTCCGACAACGCGGCGGTCAGCCACGCCCGTCCCGCCCGGTTGTTCTCGTAGCTGGCGCGGACATACGCCTCGTCGTCCAGGATGGCCCCGGCCGCGGCCTGCGCCAGCCGGTCGACGGGAAACGGCTCCCGGACCTGGTTCAGGCAGGCGATGATGTCGGGCGCGGCGACCGCGTACCCGACGCGCAGCCCGGCGAGTCCGTAAATCTTCGAGAACGTCCGCAGCACGATCAGGTTGGGGTGGCCGGCGAGCAGCGCCGCCGAGTCCGGAAACGCCGGATCGTCGGCGAACTCGGCGTAGGCCTCGTCGAGCACGGCGAGCGTGGCCGCGGGAAGGCGCCGGAGGAACGTCGCGACCTCGGCGTGCGTGACGATCGTCCCGGTCGGATTGTTGGGATTGCAGACGATGGCCATCTTGGCGTTCGCCGCCGCCTCGGTCATGGCGGGCAGGTCGAGACGCCAGTCGCGCAACGGTACCTCGACGGGGACGGCGTTCATCAGGCGCGCCAGCGCCGCGTACGCGGTATAGCTCGGCGCGCCCATCACGCACCGGTCGCCGGCATCGAGAAACGCGAGCCCAAGACACGTCAGCACGTTGTCGACGCCGTTGGCAACGCAAATATGGTCCGGCGTGCCCCCGAATTTCGGGGCCAACCGCCGCCGCAGTTGGGCGCAGGTTGGGTCGGGGTACTGCTGGACGCCGTCGATCGCGCCCACGAGCGCATCCCTGATGCGCGGCGAGACGCCCAACGGGTTTTCATTGCTGCCCAGCTTGGCGACCGTCGACAATCCGTAGCGTTCGCGGACCTCTTCTGCGGATCGGCCGGGAACATACGGATCGATCGCCGCCAGCGCCTTTCTCGCCAGGGGGTGAGGCCGGGTCTTGACGGGTTCGTTCACAGACGACTCCTTCCAGGTTGCCGCACACGAAGCCGCCTGAGGCGCTTCGACGGATATCGGAGGCGGTCCCGCCGGGTTCCCGGTCGGGGACTTCGCGCACCGGATATCCGGGGCGGGCGGGTTCTAGTCCCGGCGGCGGCTGAAATCCTTGGCGATCAGGGCGGCGTAGCGGCGAAGGACCGCAGGATCGGAGGGGTCGGCGAGCCCCGCCCGTCTCGCGAGCGCGCGAAGGCGTGCGGGCGAGAGCGCGCGCACGTATGCCTCGACGTCCCCCCGGCCTGAGCGGCGCCGTCCGTACGCCGGTGCTTCCTCGCGCACCTGGTCGATCCGCCGGCCGCTCCGCGTTCCGGGCCGCTCCGTTCCGAGCAGCGTCGCGGGCGTAACGCGCAGGATCGACGCGATCCGCGGCAGGTCCTTGAGGGGCACCCGGCGCCGCCCGGCCTCATACCGGTTGATTGCGCCGGCCGTCAGTCCGAGTCGAGCCCCAAGACCGGCCTGCGAAAGCCCCTCCCGCAGGCGGAGTGCCCGGAGCCGAGCGCCGATTCGCTGGTAGAAGTCCATGTGGTCACGGTTTGACGAATTGTCACGACAAATTTACCACGTCGCACAGATAATCGCAAGACGAAAAACAGACACTTCGGGTCCGATGCCGCAGATGTATATTGACATATTGTCAATATCGAGTTAGCCTATACCTGGGGTCGAACGCATGAGAGTTCGCCTGAGGCGGGCGGCGGTCGAAGTCGCGATCGCGCGTCGCAATTTGACCAAGACGGCGCTTGCCCGCAAAACCGGGTTGCACCGAACCCATCTCTCAGATCTGCTGGCGGGCCGGACCTATCCCGGCCCGAAGACACGGCAGCGGCTGCTCGAGGTGCTGGGTGGCACATTCGATGAGTTCTTCGAGATCGTTGACCCGGCCCGGCGGCGCAGGAGGCTTCGTGATCTGGTCGATCTATGCTGAAGCGACGGAGGCTCGCGCAATGCCGGCGATGGACGGCGGCGCCTAACCTTCGACTCCGGGCTCCTCGATGACGACGCTGCGTTCCGTGGCATCGAGGCGCGCCCGGACCCCGATCGGCAGGGTGAGGTGATACTCGCCGTGCCCGCAGGCCAAGCCGTAGATGGCCGGCTTGCCGAGCGCCACGATGTGGTCGTCCAGAATGTGCCGCAGGGTTAGGGTGTCGCCCGCTTCCTGCGTGTACCGGCATTCTCCGATGATGATGCCGGCGGCGGCCTCCAGAATCCCGGCAAGGCGCAGATGCGCCAGTTTGCGGTCGAGCCGGTAGAGCCGGTCCCCCAGGTCCTCGAGGAAGAGAATCTTCCCGCGGAAGGCCGTCGGGTCCGGCGCAAATCGCGTGCCGAGCAGGCCGGTGAGCAGCGCCGCGTTGCCGCCGATCAGGTCACCTGCGGCGACCCCCGGTACCAAGGTCTCGATCGGGGGCGCACCGGGCGGATTGACGAGCCGGCCGAGCGGTGCCGTCCGGCAGACCGCGCGAAGCAGCTCCAGGTAATCGTGCGGATCGGCCTGGGCAATCGCGCCGGCCATGGGGCCGTGAAACGACACGAATCCGCATTGTGTGTGGATGGCCAGATGCAGCGCGGTGATGTCGCTGTAGCCGATGAAGACCTTCGGGGACCGGCCGATCGCCCGATAGTCTAAGCGGTCGAGCAGCCGGTGGGCGCCGTACCCGCCGCGAATGCACAGCACGCCCTGGATCGCCGGGTTCTCCAGCATTTCCTGCAGGTCGGCCGCGCGGTCCGCGTCGGCGCCGGCGAGATAGCCGCGCGCATCGAAGGCGTGCGGGGCCACCACGGTGCGGAACCCGACGTCGTGCAGCCGCCGCCGGGTGCGCGCGACGCTCTCCGGGGTCGCGCCGTTGCCGCCCGGACGCGTAGGGCCCGACGGGGATACGAGCCCGATCATGTCCCCCGGGCCGAGAGGGCGCGGTTTGCGGAGGGCGGACGGCATGATCCCAAAGGTTCTCGTCCGGCCCGCGCCACTCCTCGATCGCCGCCGCCCCACCCGCGCTCCCGGCGGACGCCGTCCGCTTGACAAGCGGCCGCTTTCGCCGGTACAGTTTGGGAGAGGGTGGATTTTAGCCTCGGCTAAATTAATTTAGCATCATCAGGACGGCGGAGGAAAACGGCGTGTCGGCGATCACCGGGGTGATGCAAGATTACCTCAAGGCGATCTACAAGCTCCAACAGGGTCGCGACGCCGTCTCGACGTCGGAGATCGCCGAGCGCCTCGACGTGTCGGCGGCGTCGGCGACGAACATGGTCAAGCGCCTCGCGCGCCTGAGGCTGGTCGCGTATTCGCGCTACCAGGGATTCGTCCTCACGCCCGCGGGCGAGCGGATCGCCCTGGAGATCATCCGCCACCACCGGCTGATCGAACTCTACCTCACGCAACACCTCGGCGTTCCCCTCGAGCACGTTCACACCGAGGCGGAGCGGATGGAGCACGTCCTCTCCGACGAAGTGGAGACGCGGATGGCGACGGCGCTCGGGAACCCGGTCCAAGACCCTCACGGGGACCCAATCCCCTCGCCGGACGGAACGATGCGCGACGTCCGCTATCCGACGCTGGACACGCTGGCGCCCGGATCGCAGGGCGTCGTGGCGCACGTCAGCGACCACAGTCCCGCGCTGCTCCGCCGCCTGTCACGCCTCGGGGTGCTCCCGGGCGTCGTGCTCACGATGCTGGCCCGCCGGCGCAACGGCTGCGAAGTGGAAATCGACGGACGGCGGTTGACCCTCTCGCACACCCTGAGCGAAAGCGTGCGCGTGCAATAGCCGGACGCGCCGACCACGATGCCGATGGCGGGAGGCTCATGATGGAAGGACGGACCGAATATCTCCGGGCACCCGAGGCCGTCATCCTTCGGCCCGATCGGCCCGGAGCGCCCGGGGGGGCCCCGCCCGACGAGATTACCCACGAGGACCTGGATCGGGCTCGGGATCGTCTGGCTGTGGCTCGGGCGCGGGATCCCAGGGGCTCGCGTCTGCGCTGGCTCCGGCTGTCCTGGCTGCTCGTCGGGCCCGGCGTGCTGGTGTTCCTTGGCGAGAACGACGCACCGAGCATGCTCTCCTATGCGGCGTCGGGCGCGCAGTTCGGCGTCGGATTCTTCGTACCGTTTGTGCTGCTCACGTTCCTGATGGGCTTTGTCGTCCAGGAGATGACGGTCCGCCTCGGCGCGGTGACGCACCGCGGGCATGCCGAACTCATCTTCGATCGGTTCGGCCGGTTCTGGGGCCGGTTTGCGATGGGCGACCTGGTCCTGGGCAACTTCCTGACCTTGGTGACGGAATTCATCGGGGTCCGGGCCGGGCTGGGCTTCTTTGGAGTCCCCCCGCTGATCGCGGTGAGCGGCTCCATGGTCCTGGTGTTCGGCGTCCTCCTCACGCACCGCTACTGGACTTGGGAGCGCATCACGCTCGGGCTGGCGATCTTCAACGGCCTCTTCGTCCCGGCGGCCCTGCTCGCGCATCCGCAGTGGGGGGCGATCGGGCACGCCTTTGCCACGTGGTCCCCCATGCCCAAGGGAGGCCTCCTGAAACCGGATACCTTCCTGCTGATCATGGCGGACATCGGGGCCACCGTGACGCCGTGGATGCTCTTCTTTCAGCAGAGCGCCGTGGCCGACAAGGGATTGCAGGAGCGCGACATCCGAGGCGGCCGGCTCGACACGCTCCTGGGCACGCTGCTGGCGGCGACCTTCGCGATCGCCACGATCGTCGCGACCGCCCCGTTGTTCGCGAAAGGGATCAACGCGGGCGACTACCAGGCGGCGCAGTTCGCCCAGGCGCTGCGGCCGTTGATCGGGCATGTGGGCGCCACTCTCTTCGCCCTGGGCATCTTCGAAGCGGGACTCGTTGCCGCAATGACCATTTCCACGTCGTCCGCGTACGCGTTCGGCGAGGTGTTGGGCACGCCGCACAGCCTGAACCGGCCGCTGTGGGAGAGCTGGAGCTTCTACGCGGTGCTGCTGGGGTCTGCCTTTGCGGCGGGAGCACTCGTCTTGATTCCAGGCGCTCCCCTCGAGTACATCATTCTTGTCGTCAACGTCATTGCCGTTCTCGCGATGCCGCCTGCGCTGCTCTTCCTGGTCGTCCTGTGCAACGATCGCGAGGTGATGGGCGAGCACACGACCGGACGGTGGGGGAACATTGCCGTGTGGACGGTGACGGTCCTGTTGGTCCTCGCGGGGCTCGGGTTCGGGCTCATGACGGTGTTCCCCAAGCTGTTCGGCGGGGGCGGGTAGCATGGACGCACGCGGGAAGGCGGAGGTGATGCGCATGGACGCAGGACACGGGGCCCCGGGTGCCGGTCACGCGCGCACAGCACTCAAGGCCCCGGTTTCCACAACGGATCCGGCGGACGTCGAGCCCCGGCGGGAGGAGGTCCTCTCGGTGCTGGAGCCCGACCAGTTGTTCGCCGCCAAGCAGCACGCCCGGCTCGGCCCGGCCCGGCTGTCCAGAGGCACCCGCGTCCTGATGTGGGGTCTGCGGGTCTATGTGATTGCCATGCTCGTCATCGTTGTGGTGGCGGTCATGCAGACACTGCATGGGGGACATTGAGCATCGCGGAGCCGGCCGCGGTTCCTTGACGACCTATCACGACCTATCACTTTTGATTGACAGGCATACCTGCGGCGACTATACTCTCTTCAAAGTTCATAGGGCACTGCCGTTCAACACACGCAGCGCGCAACGCAACGCCGCCCCCGATGCCGGCGATCAGAAGGGGGACGGCCGTGACGGAGCGACATCGGACCAGCCGACGTGGCAGTGCGTGACGGAACGGAAACCATAACCCGGTCGGGGAGCTTCGGGCCTCCTCGCGCCGGGTTTCTTTCATTTTCCCAGGGCGCGCACACGGTTATCGCATTCCGGCCCGTCTAAAGCACCCATGGATCGGGCACCTGACGGCATACGGACAGGGCGCGGGGGAACAGACATCCACCGGTCAGCGTACGGGGTATAGACATGGCAAGCAAGCGGAAGGGGCGCGGACGCCGGCACGGGCAACTCAGGGCCGCCCGAGGTAGACGCAGATGACGCCTATGGACACGATCACCACGGTCGCAGATTACGTCGCGGAGAGCCGCACCAACCGTCGTCTGGCCCGCACGACCCTGCACTATATTTCCGACATGCTCGACTACTTCGGCAAGGCCAAGGTCTTCGAAGGCATCTACGGCTTGGACGCGCAACTCGACGACATCGTCGCGTTCTTCAAAGGGTACGCGATGAGCATGGAGCGGCGGCTCCTGCTGCTCGTCGGGCCGCAGGGGTCCGGCAAGTCGATGACGGTGGACATGATCAAGCGGCGGCTCGAGGAGTACTCGCGCACGCCCGACGGCGCCTTGTACGCGGTGGACGGCTGCCCGTTCCACCAGCATCCGTTTGACCTCGTCCCCATCGACGAGCGGGAGAGCCAGGACCTCCAGTGGCATGAGGAGGCGGTGCCCTGCCCGGTCTGCGAGCGGCTCATCGCACGCACCGGCGGCTGGCCGCAGGTGCCGGTCCTGCGGCTCAACATCTCGGCGCGCGACAAAGTCGGCGTGGCGAAGCACACGCCCACCGATCTGCGTCGTGAAGACATCACGAACTTCGTCGGCAACATCAACTTCGCGATGCTGAAGGAGCGCGGTTCGACGTACGACCCGGACGCCTACGACTTCGAAGGCAAGGTCATCTGGGCCAACCGCGGGATCCTGGACTGGACCGAGGTCTTCAAGAGCCGCCGGCAGCTCCTCTCGCTGCTGCTCGAGCTGATCCAGTCGAAGCGGATCGACCTGCCGAACTTCCCGACCGTCCACGTCGACACGGTCGTGATCGGGCACACCAACTAC
>DASYZR010000082.1 GCA_035945995.1 bacterium | reverse complement strand
AGGCTGATCTCCCCCAAGAGTCCACATCGACGGGGAGGTTTGGCACCTCGATGTCGGCTCATCGCATCCTGGGGGTGTAGTAGCTCCCAAGGGTTGGGCTGTTCGCCCATTAAAGCGGTACGTGAGCTGGGTTCAGAACGTAGATAACACTGCGTCCCTCAGGAGTAATCCTGAGGTGCTTACCGGCTGATATCGGTGGAACCCTCCCGCGGTTCCGAACGCCGCGGAGGGCAATACCGAGGGAAGAACGGGAGCCTGATTGTGAAGGAGACGTTGATCGGGATCGTGCTAGGGGATGGATACCTCGAGCCACACGGCAGAGGCATCCGGCTCCAGGTGAATCACGCAGCACGCTACAAAGCGTACGTTGCGTGGAAACGTCGGCAACTCCTGGAGCTCCGACCAGGGCGACTGCACCATCACGACAACGGCGGGTATCCGTTCTGGCGGTTCGTTACGCGGTGCCATCCATATCTGGCCGAACTACGACAACTCTTTTATGTGAACGGCCGGAAGGTCGTCCCCGAGACGATTGGAAAGCTGTTCAGACGTCCGGAGTCGCTCGCAGTTTGGTTCATGGATGATGGTACTTGCGATCGACGACAGGGGTCGGTGCTCTTCGAGACACAGTGCTTCGGACCTGACGATCTTCACCGATTGCAGGAAGTCCTGCAGGACAACTTCGGGGTGAAGACGTCGATACACCGAAGCGGGGTGCGAAGAGGACAGCGGCTGTATGTAACGGTCGCTGAGGCCAGGAGACTGGTCGAACTCATCGGTCCGTATGTGCTGCCGGAAATGCGATACAAGCTTCCGTTCCCTGTAACGACTGAAGGCTGTGAGCCTGAGATGGGTGTGAGGCTGAGAGGCTAATCTAGGGCATCCATCATACGCCGGCTCCTTCCGACTCCTCGGAAGGATGGAGCTATAGTCTGTGCCTCTGGAAACAGAGGGAAATCACACGCGTGAGACAGTTCGGTCCCTATCCACTGCGGGCGCAAGAGGCTTGAGGGGTGCTGCTCCTAGTACGAGAGGACCGGAGTGGACGCACCGCTGGTGTACCGGTTGTCCTGCCAAGGGCAAGCGCCGGGTAGCTATGTGCGGACGGGATAAGCGCTGAAAGCATCTAAGCGCGAAGCCCACCCCAAGATGAGGCCTCTCACCGGGTAACCGGGTAAGACCCCAGGAGGACTACCTGGTTGATAGGCCGGAGGTGTAAGGGCCGTGAGGCCTTGAGCTTACCGGTACTAATCGGTCGAGGGCTTGAAGGTATGAACTGTAGGGGTAGCTGTATGGAGCTTGCACCGTGGCTCGGAGTCGCAGGCAAGGGCTTCTGACGCACTAAGAAGCCCGGGATCCGAACGCACGAGCCATGGGCGAAGATTTGCGGACGCGGCGTTGGCGCGCCCGCGCGAAGATTCCCGGTGGCGTTGCCGGAGGGGCCACACCCGTTCCCATTCCGAACACGGTCGTTAAGCCCTCCAGGGCCGATGGTACTGCGCCGGCACCGGCGTGGGAGAGTAGGTCGCTGCCGGGGATTATGTCGGCGGGGGAAGGCCAATCCTTCCCCCGCCGCTCCCGTCTTGGATTCGGCCACACACCGCGGTCGAGGCGGCTTCGACACCTGTTGAACCGGCAGAGCACCCGAGCCGTTGAATCTGTTGTGCACATCGCTTCACAGCCGACCGGTGCGCGGCATCATCGTGTAGGAGGACCGCCATGTCGATGATCCGCCCGCCCCTGGAGGGACTCTTGGACAAAGTCGACAACAAATACGCGCTCGTCATCGCCGTCGCGAAGCGGGCCCGGCAGCTCAAAGAGGGCCATCTGCCGATGGTCGATATCCCGAGCACGAATCCGGTGACGGTCGCGCTCGAGGAGATCGCCGCCGGGAAGGTCCGCGCGGAGAAGCCGACGGAGCCGATCAAAGAGGACTAATCGGCGGCCATACTCGCTCGCGTTGTTGGCCGTCGCGCGGGAGTGCGCGACGTAGCATAGGGCGCGACGGCAAGCAAGACGTCGGGACGCAACGGGGTTCGGGCCTGAGCCCGAACCCCGTTTTGCGTTGGCGGTGGGCGCGGAGCCGTGTTGTTTTCGCGGTGCACCTGGGGAGGGCCGGGAGGCGCTCGAACAGTAGAAAGCCGCGTGGTCCCGTGCGCCTTCAGCGCGTAGGCGCATCGGAGGGGGCATGATGGAAAGCGGCTGGCAGTTTCGCAAGGCGCTGGTCACGAGCAACCGCGGCGTGGTCGCGGCCAAGCATCCGCTGGCGGCGCGTGCGGGCGTCGAGATGCTCAATCAAGGCGGCAACGCCGTCGACGCCGCGGTGGCCGCGGCGTTTGCGATCGGCGTCATCGAGCCGTGGATGAGCGGGCTCGGCGGCGGCGGGTACATGGTCGTCGGCCGTCCGGCTCCGACGGGTGCGGCCGGCATGACCGCGGTGGTGGAATACGGAATGCGGGCGCCGCGTGCGGCCCACGCAGAGATGTTCGAGCTCGAGGGCGGGTACGACACCGAGTTGTTCGGATGGCGCCGGGTGCGCGGCCAGGCCAACATCCACGGTCCCCGGTCCGTTGCCGTGCCCGGCGTTCCGGCGGGCCTCGCGCTGGCGCTCGAGCGGCTCGGTACGATGCCGCTTGGGGCCGTGCTCGGGCCCGCGATCGCGCTGGCCCGCGACGGCTTCCCGGTCGAATGGACCACGACGCTCCAGGTGGCGCTGGATGCGGCGACGCTTCGGCGGTACGATGCGGCGGCGTCACTGTTCATGCCGGACGGCGTTCCGGTCGTGCCCTCGACGACCCCTCGGCCCCAGCCGTTTGCGCAGCCGCATCTCGCGCGAACGCTCGAAGCGCTCGCGGCCGGCGGGCCGGACGCGTTCTATCGCGGCCCGGCCGCCCGGCAGATCGTCGACGATGTACGGCGCCGAGGCGGTCTGCTGGACCTCGAAGACTTCGCGCGCTACGAGGCCCGCCTGGCCCCGGCGCTCACGTCCCGGACGCTCGGATACGACGTCGTCCTCTCGTCCGGGCCGAGCGGCGGCGCGACACTCGCGGAGATCGCCGGCCTCATGGCGGGATCGTCGCTCGGCGGGCTCGGGCACAACACCGCGCCGTACCTGCATCTGTTGATCGAGGCCACGCACGTCGCGTTCGACGACCGCCTCGAGTTCCTCTCGGACGAGGGCGGCTGGGAGCTCGTGACGAGCGAGGCGCATCTCGCAAGGCGGCGGTCCCGGCTCGCCGGGCGCGCGTCGGCGCACAGCGCGGCGGGCGCCGATCCGTCCAGCACGACGCATCTCTGCGCGGCGGACTCCGCCGGCATGATGGTCTCGCTGACCCAGACCCTGCTCTCCCGGTTTGGATCGCGGGTCCTCGTACCGGAGGCCGGCGTCCTGCTCAACAACGGCATGATGTGGTTCGATCCCGAACCCGGCCGCCGCAACTCCGCCGGTCCCGGCCGGCGGCCCCTCGCCAACATGACTCCTGCCCTCGTGTGCGTCGACGGCCAGCCGGTCCTCGCGGTGGGCGCATCCGGCGGACGCCGGATCATCGACTGCGTGCTGCAGCTTGTGCTCAATCACATGGAGTTCCGGATGGACGCCCAGGCGGCGATCGACGCCCCGCGGATCGACGCGAGCGGCGACGAGGTCGTCGTCGACGTCCGCGTACCGGCCGCGGTACGCGATGAGCTGGTGCGGCTCGGCCACCGCCTGGCCGCGGCGGAAGAAACCATGGTGCCCCGGTTCTTTGCCAGCCCCGTCGTCATTGCCCGCGACCCGTCCACGGGAACGCTCACGGGCGGCGCCGACCCGTATCATCCCGCGGCGGCCGTCGGCGCCTAGCGGCACGCCGGCCGCGCGGACGTCTAGGGTGCGCGACGGACGGCGCGGAGCGCCGCGGCGATCGACTGGCGCTGCCGGAAGAAATCCTTCCAGGGATCGGGTGCGTCGAGCCGCCGCCGGAAGTTCCCGAGGTTGAAGCGCGTGGGGTCCAGCTTCGGCGTCACGTCGGACCAATCGAGCGGGGTCGAGATCGGCGCCCCGAGACGGCGCCGGACCGAGAACGGCGCAACCACCGTCTGCGCGAAGCCGTTGCGAAACGGGTCGAGATAGACCCGGCCGCGGCGCGCACGCAGCCGCGCCGCGACCGTCAGTTCCTTGGCATGCGCCTCGGCGAGTTTGCGGACGAACGCTTCGGCGAATCCAAGGACCTCGTCGTTGTCCGGGCCGGAGCGGATCGGGACAAAGACATGCACCCCGCGGCTGCCCGACGTCTTCGGAAAAGACGTGAGGGCGAGATCATCGAGCGCCGCCTTGACGAGCCGCGCGGCCCGGGCCGCGTCCGAGAATTCCCCGGACGTCGGATCGATGTCGAAGCACACCCAGTCCGGCCGCTCCGGCGCGCGGCGGCGGCCCGACCAGATGTGCACGGGGATGCACCCGAGGTTCACGAGCGCGAGTTGCGTCGCGAGCCGGCCGCCCACGACGTATGTCGTCGAGCCCGTCTGATCGTGCACGCGCCGCGTCGGCGTGCCGGGCGGGAGTCCTTGGGGTGCCTCGCGCTGGTAGAAGCACTCTCCCCGCATGCCGTCCGGGCAGCGCTCGAGGATCAGCAGCCGGTCGTCGACGTACGGCCGGAGACGGGGAAACACCGCTTCGTAGTACTCGGCGAGGTCGCCCTTCGTGTATCCGTCGCCGGGCCAGAACACTTTGTCGGCATGGGTGATCGCCGCGCCGCGGCGGCCGGACCCTCGGCGCGTCGCCCCGCGGCTCAGGGTGCCGCCTCCGGAAGACGGACCTCGCGCGGATCTTTGTCATCGCGCAGCCCGAGAAACGCCGGTTGACGAAGCTTCTGGTCGGCCGTCCACTCTTCGAACGCGATCTGGGCCACGCGGCGGGGCGCGAGGTAGGTGGCGTCGCGCTCCCGCGGCGGATCGCTGAAGGCGGGCCGCGCCCGCACGAGCGGCCGGAACATTCGGTGCAGCGACGCGAGCGAGCGCTCCGTGAAGCCCGTTCCGACCTTCCCGACGTAGTGCAGCCGCCCGCGCGCGTCGTACGCGCCGAGCAGCAGCGCGCCGAATTTCGCGCGTGATCCCCGCGGCGCGGTGTACCCGCCGATCACGAACTCGTCTTCCTGTCTCACCTTGACCTTGAGCCACTTGGAGGAGCGCCGCTGCTCGTAGGGTGCCGCGGTGTCTTTGGCGATGATGCCCTCGAAGCCGCGTCGCTTCGCAGTCCGGTAGGCCGCCAAACCGTCGGCCGCGAGCCGGCGGGCCAGGTGGACCGTGCCGCGGGCGCCGGCCACGGCCTCGAGGGCGGCGCGCCGCACCGGCAGGGGTTCGCGCCGAAGATCCTGTCCGTCCCGGTAGAGACAATCGAACACGACGTAAGAGCGCGGTGCCCTGCCCTGCTGGAGCAGTTGGAAGCGGGAGACCCCGTGGCGGTCGAAGGCCACGATCTCACCGTCGAGGAGCAGCGTCCGCGCCGGCAGCCGGCCCGTGGCCTGCGCGATCTCCGTGTAGGTCGCCGTCCGATCGATGGCGTTCCGGGAGAAGAGATGCACGTCGCGTCCTTCCTTGTACGCGAGGATCCTGACCCCGTCGTACTTTTCTTCGTAGACCCATCCCGGACGATGAAACGGGTTGTGGACGAGCGTCGCCAGCATCGGCTTCACCCGGAATGGAATCCGGCCGGATGCGGCGCGCCGGTTCGGCACACCCCGCACAGCGGGCGCGACGCGCGCGGTCACCGCGCCCGCCGCCGGCTTCCCGGCGCCGCCACCATCGTGCGACGTCCGGCGGCGGGGTCGCGGCGTCTCATCAGGAGCCACGACCGGCGGTCGGACCGGCCGGCCGGGCCGAAACGGGTGCGAACCAGCACCCAGCGTCCCGTAAGGCGTCTGCCCTGTAGCGTGAACGCGAGCTCACCGCGGCGCAGAGCGGCGTCGACGTTGGGATCGTCGGGACGCCACGTGCCCTCATCCCAGATCGCGACCGTGCCGGCGCCGTACTCGCCTTCCGGAATCCGGCCTTCGAACCGTCCGTACTCCAGCGGATGATCTTCCACGCGCACCGCCAGCCGTTTCGTCGATGGATCCAAGGACGGACCCTTCGGCACGGCCCAGGAGAGGAGTACGCCGTGCCACTCCAGGCGCAGGTCGTAGTGGAGTGTCCGGGCGTGGTGCTTGTGGATAACGTACCGCAGGCGCCGTGCGGACGTTCGCGTTCGCGCCGGTCCCCGCGATGAGGTCGTTCGCGCGCCGCCCCGCGGCTCCGGCGTTGCGGCGAAGCGGCGCTTGCGCCGATATTCCCGCAGGCTCATGCTACGCCCATCCCCGAATCCACCACCGTGGATGTGCCCGTCACTTGTAGCGGGCTCGCGGCGCGGGTGATATCCCGACATATCCACCGCTTGTCCACAAGAACGATCGTTCCGGATTGTCCGCTCGACCGTGATGTGTTAGAGTCTGCGTTGCCGGCGAGCGTCGCACGTGGATGAGAGTGAGGTAGCTCTTCGGAGCCAACCCGGCTTAACCCGCGCGGCCTCGCCGGCTCTGCGTTGTCCTCCGCCCGCCGCCGGATGCCCCGCCCCACAGGTGCGCTACGCACTCGCCAGGTGTTCAAAGAAGCGCATTACGGCGCGGATGCCCTTGTGGAAGTGCTCGAGGTCCAAACTCTCGTCGGGGCTGTGGGCATTGGCGTCGGGCAACGACCACCCTGTGACGACGACCGGGAGTCCGAGCCGCCCCGCAAACTCGGAGACGATCGGCACGGACCCGCCCATCCGAATGAGCACCGCCTCGCGGCCGAAGGCTTCCGTGAGCCCGCGCTTGGCCGCTTGAACGGCCGGCGAGTGCGGCGAGATCACAACCGGCGGAGCCCCGTGGCGCGGCCGCACGTCAATACGGACGCTCTTCGGCGCGATCGCGCGGACGTGCGACTCAAACGCCTCGATGATTTCGTCCGGACGCTGATCGGCGACGAGCCGCATGCTGATTTTGGCGCCCGCCCGCGCCGGGATCACCGTCTTGGTGCCGGCGCCGGTGAATCCGCCCGGCATCCCGTGCACTTCCAGCGTCGGCCGGGCCCACATGCGTTCCAACGTGCCGTACCCGGGTTCGCCGATGAGCGCCGGGGCGCCGATTTCATCCCGCAGAAAGGCCGTTTCGTCGAACGGCAGCCGGTCCCAGCCGTCCTTCTCTTCGCGCGGCGGCGGAACCACGCGTTCGTAGAATCCGGGGACGAGGACGCGTCCGTCCCGGTCCTTCAGGCCGGTAACGATCTCAGCGAGCGCTTGAAACGGATTCGGCGCCACCCCGCCGTAGATGCCCGAATGCAGATCGCGCGCCGCCCCGTTGACCTCGAGCTCGGCCGCGACGATGCCGCGAAGCCCGAGCGTGATGGCCGGAATGCCCGGCGCGAACATGCCGGAGTCGAGCACCAGGCACGCATCGGCGCGCAGGCGGTCGGCGTGCTCCCGCACGTAGGCCTCGATGCCGGCGCCGCCGGACTCCTCTTCGCCCTCGATCAGCAGCTTGATGTTGATCGGCAACGTTCCGCTCGTCTGGAGATACGCGCGGATCGCCGCGATCAGCGTGAGGATCTGCCCCTTGTCGTCCGCGGCGCCGCGCGCGAACAGCCGTCCGCCGCGGACCGCCGGTTGGAACGGCGGCGAGGTCCACAGGTCGACGGGGTCGACGGGCTGCACGTCGTAGTGCCCGTAGGCGAGCAGCGTGGGCCGGCCCGGGGCGCCCAGCCATTCGGCATAGATCAGCGGATACCCGACCGTCTCGATGAGATCCACCGGCAGATCCATTGACCGGAGATACTCGGCGAGCCAATGGGCGGCGCGCCGGGTGTCGTCGCGATGTTCCGGCAGTGTGCTGACGCTCGGAATGCGCAGCAGGTCGGTCAGTTCGGATTCGAACCGCGCGCGATGCGCGTCGGCGAACTCCACCGGGCTCGGCATTGCGTCCTCCTTCGATCGGCGGACGCGGCAACCGCCTCGGCGCGTCCTGCGGTCCCGGTTCCGCACCGGCCGAGAACGCTCCTTTGGCTGTGGTGCGTGGTGCTATAATGGGCGGTGCTCCCGTTCGGGGGCAAGGTCCGGCGGCGTAGCTCAGGTGGTCAGAGCACGCGGTTCATACCCGCGGAGTCGGGGGTTCGAAGCCCTCCGCCGCCACCAAGAATCCCACTGCACCGGATTGCACGGCGTTGCCAGAAGGGACGTCCTGCTTGGGTTCCCGCCCTTCTGACGGTAGAACAGGACTGCACGGCGCTACACCGGATTGAGCGCCGGACGTGTGCAATTTGAGTGCAGCCTCCAAACCCTCGAGGAAGACCAGTTCGTCGATCCACTCGACCTGCCGCTTGGGCACGGACTCCATGAGGTGGCCGTCGGTGTCGAGCGTGAACCCAGCGGAATAATGCCCCATTGGCCGCGCGATATGCAGCGGGTTCTTCCCAGCAGCGATCAGGAGCGACGCAAACGTGTGGCGCAAATCATAAGGCCGGATTCGGCGCGCCTTCGCAGCGTCTGTAGTGTGGCTGGCGGACCTCCTGGCCCGGCACCTGCGGGCGGCGGACGTGCCCGCCGAGGTGCAGCCGCTCGCGCCGGGGCGGGCGAACCTGCTGGCGCGGCTTCCGGGGAGCGGGGAGCGTCCCGCGCTGGCCCTGAGCGGGACATGGAGACCGTTGCCCCGCTTTGGGCTTGAGGCTAGCGCACAACATCTGGCCAAGATCCGCGCCTGCAAGGATAATGAATACGGAGGCCCCATGTTGCGCGGCAGACTTGATCGCCCGCATGTCTAGCCGGGGACTCTGACGGCCCGCCTGCCAAGTACGCCGGACTGGACGATCTGGAGGAGCGCGATGATGGAGAGGGGACTGCCGCTCAACGTCTACCGAGGCGCACAGCGGTTGATGGTGGCTACCACTGCCCCGGGACTCGAGCCTCAGAATATCCGCATCGAGGTGGAAGGTCGAAGGCTTTCCATTCGGGGTGCGGTGCGGGGACTGGGTCAGGAAAGAAAACAAGGATACCTGCGCGAGTGGACGGTCGGGCCCTACGAGCGCGCCGTGGACCTTCCTGAATCCGTGGATGCGAGCCGCGCCAACGCGTCGTACGACAACGGGGTGCTGGTAGTGATCTTTCCACTCTCCCCCCGACCGATCTCAGGAGCCATCACGTTGCTGAAAGTGGGCACCGCCAAGGGACAACGCATCCGACACGTCGGCCGGGATCTGCGCCCGGTAGGTTGACGAGGTCGTTAATCGGCTCCGAGACAGAGAGACTGGGAGACTGGGCGTCATTCTCCGGCCCACGTAGACTACAGGCTCAACTCTGTGCGGGAACCGATCGCGGCCCCATGACTACCCTCCACAGATATCGCCGCGCTCTGACACCGCCAATTCGTCTCCCTGACGCCGAACACGTCGGGTCATCTGCACGACGAGTCCGTGGCCGGTCGGACTGATGGAGATCGTCACGTCGTCAAGGAGACGCCGCATAAGATAGAGACCGCGCCCCCCAATGAGTGTGGTGGCTGGCAGCGTGTCCGGGATCACCGGAGCGATGGTTGCTTCACCCCCGTCGATGACGGAGACGATCACATGTGTACCCGTCTGGTCTATCTGGATCTCCACGGGTCCAGCGGTGCCGTTGTACGCGTGTGTGTAGGTGTTGGAGAGCGCCTCACCCGCCGCCAACTCGATCTCCGAGGCGATCCCGACGCTCGCGCCCGCCCGCAAGGCGGCTTCTCGGACCTGTTTTCGCGCGACACGCAGGGAGTCGGGGCGGCTGTCGGTGCGGATAGAGAGAATGCGGGACAGGAAAGCACCTCCTCGCCCCGCGCAGAAGTCTACCCATACGCTTTTACCCTGGCCTCAGGCATACGAAGTATCCCTGGAATCCTTGTCTTCCAAGGGCTTCGGAGAATCGCCGGAGTCGGGAGCGGCGGGTTCGAAGCCTCCGCCGCCACCAAGAATCCCACCGCAGCGGATTACAGGACGTTCGTCGGATACCCGCTTCATCACGGGCGGAAGGCGGTATCAGCCGCCGACACCACGGAGGAGGCGACGACCGGGGAGAGTGGGGGAAGATTTCGGTTGACCGAGGCTCGACTTTTCTTGGACCGTACTCTCGGACCGGCGGTCGGTCGGCGTGGTCCGGCACGAAAAGGAGGTTGGATCATGCGTGTCTCACGGTTTCGCCGGAGTTTGGCGCTTGCGGCGTGTCTACTCTTGCTCGGCAACCTTGCGCTCCCCGGTGTGTCCCATGCGAAGACGGCGCAGGAGATCGACGCAGGCGTGGACGCGGCGCTGGCTCGCTTCGATCAGCAGGTCACAGGAGGCGCCAACTTCCTGGCCACCGCCGAAGGCGTGCTCGTTCTTCCGGACGTGGTCAAGGCCGCGTTCGTGATCGGCGGACAATACGGCGAGGGCGCCCTACGGGTTGGCGGGAGCACCAACGGATACTACAGTATCGCGGGCGGTTCGTGGGGGGCCTCTATCGGTATACAAAAGAAGGACCTCATCATCGTCTTCCGCGACCGCGCGGCGCTCCAACAGTTCAAAGATTCCTCGGGGTGGCAGGTCGGCGTCGACGGCGCGGCCACGCTGGTAAACGTGGGGGTGGGCGCCGACGTCAGCACGATGCAGATCAACCAGCCGATCGTCGCATTCGTGGTGGGTCAGAAGGGGTTGATGTTCGACGTGTCGCTGCAGGGGGCGAAGATCAGCAAACTCAACAAATAGACTGTCTCAAAACTCGGGCCACCGGCGTCTCCCGCGCCGCAAATCGGCGGCGAGCCGAGTATTCTGGCCGCCCACCCGGCCGCCGGAGCGAACGCGCGTCATCTGTTCGGCAAGTACCGTCGCCGAACTGCGGCCCGCTGAGATCACCCCTCGCGCCGCTTCGCTTGGGGCCGGAATCATGCTCAAGCGGTACCTCCGGCCAGCCCGCGGACTGGTCTCGTGTTTGAACCCTCCGCTGCCACCAAGGGTGCGCGAGGCCTACCTACCGTTCTCGTGGTGACCGGTGTTGGACTTGTCTCCTCCGAGACCGTTACCCTGGCCGTGGCCCGTGCCGGCCGAGTCCGCGCCGTTACCCTGGCTGCTGTGCTCACCTTGGCCGCCGCCGCTGCCGCTTGAGTTACTACTGCCGCCTGAGCCACTGCTACCGCCTGAGGCACTGCTACCGCCCGAGGCGCTGCTACCGCCCGAGGCGCTGCTACCGCCTGAGGCACTGCTACCGCCTGAGGCGCTGCTACCGCCTGAGGCACTGCTACCGCCCGAGGCGCTGCTACCGCCTGAGGCACTGCTACCGCCTGAGGCACCGCCGCTGTTTGGGCCACTACTATTGCTGACCTGGTCATGCTCGCCGTCGGGTCCGCCACCGCTGCCGCCGGAGCGGTCGCCCGCGCTCGAACCACCGGCACTGCTGCCGCCTGAGCCGCTGCCGCCGGCAGAATTGCCGCCGGGGGCAGTGCCGCGGCTGCCGTTGGAGCCGCCGCCGACCGTAGAAGTGCTGCCGGCGGTCGAACTGGCACCGTTTGTCGAACCGCCGCCGGTGGGACTCCCGCCGCCAGCGGGGCCCGTGCTGCCACTGGAACCGCCGCCAACGCGGCCAGGGCCACGGGCCGGAGAAGAGCCGGTGCCGGCGTCGCTGCTAACGGTAGCGTCGGCGCTCGCGGCGGAGATAGTACCGACGGCACCGGAGGGGCTCCCGCTGGGAGCGGCGGGGCTGCCCGTTGTCGGCGCGCTTGTACTCGCCGCGGTCCCACAGGCCGGTGCGCCCGCGCCCTGCGCGGCCGGGACTTTTGCTTCGATCTGGTCGGCGACCTGGAACATGCCCACGGTGTGAAACCACACGCTGATCGGAGTGCCGACGCACCGCCAGAGCGGGTTGAACGTGATCGGTCCGACGCTTGTGCCGTCAACCAGCGTGGACGACGTGACGAAGAATTCCTGGATTCCTGTCGGTGCGAGAATCATGAAGGAGTGGCCCGTGGCATTAGGGATTATCGATGCTTCTGTGAGACGAATCGTCCCGATTGTGTCGACTGCCGTGAGCACGCCTTGCATTGGCGCTGCGGTTGTGGCAGCTGCCATCCTCGGAAGGCCTGTGCTCACGAGCACGAACGCGACGGCGACGATCAGGCGATTGCGTTTCATTGAAGACCCCCGGTAGCGACCTGATGTCTGTTTTGAGGCTGTCCCTAAGTGCTTTCATCGTAGTCACGCCGGTGACGGCCAACGAGAGGAGAGCCACCCCTTTAGGTACAGGTGCTAGCATCCTTTGTTGGCTAACTTTCACCTAACTATGGGCTAATAAAACGAAGGATATCGGTAAGGTTGCACCGGGCCGTTGGGGGGCACGCGGCGCCCTGGTCCTTGGAGAATATGAATACGGGAGGACCACTGCGGGGCCGCCTGCGCGCGGAGTAGCCATTGGGCCGGGAGCGTTCTACGAAAGAGCATGCTGTCGAGGTCGGGCCGTAGGTGAACCAGTTTCTTTCGCCGGTCTTACGCGTGGCGGCTACCGCGTTCGTCGTGAGTGCGTCCGCCATGCTCGGCGCGGCACCGGCTGCACCGGCCGGGATTGGGGGGAAGCCGTCTCCCGTCGCCACGTCCTGGGGTACCGCCGTACCCGCGGTCGCGATTCCGGTGGGCGTTGGCGCGGAGGTTGCCGGGACGATCGTCCGGGTCGATGCTCAACTCCACCAGTACGTGACGGCCGGAGCCCCCCTGGTCGAGCTGACCCGGGGTGGCGATGGCGCGGCGCTCACGGCGGCGCGCGCCCGGGCCGCGGCGCTGGAGGCACGGATCATCGCCGCGCAGGCGGCGTTCGCCGCCGGGCGGGATCAGGCGGCGGCCGGTATCACCGCGGCCGTCGGCAGCGCGAACACGATGCCGCCGCGGGTCGCACCGCCACCCACGGTCATTCCGAAGATCAGTGCCGCAACGACCGCCCAGCTCGCCGCGGCGCAGCGGGAGATCACGGCCGCCCGGGCCGAGGTCTTGACCGGTGCGCAGGCCGAGGCGGCCTCGACCGGCCGGATCTTTGATCGCGACCGGGCGCTGCTTGCGCAGGGTCTCATCGCGGCCCAGCAAGTCAATGCCGATGCCGCGGCGGATGATGCGGCGCGGGCGCAGGTGCAGGCGGCCCTTCGGAACCCGCCGGCCGGGGGTCCCCCTCAGGCGGAAGGGGTGCTGCAGACGGACGCCGCCGTCGCGGCCGCGCAGCGGAGTCTTGCGGCAGCCCAGGCGGACGCGGCGGCCGCCCGGCAGGCCGTCGACCGCGACACGGCCTTAGCCGCGCAGGGCGCGGTGGCGGCGCAGCAGATCACGGGCGACACCGTCACGCTAGATGCCGCGGGTGCGCGCGTGCGGGCGGCCACGGCTGAACTTCACGCGGCCCAGGCACGGCTGACGGCGGCGCGGGCCGAGGCGGCCCGGGCAGACGCCGTGCGCCGGCAGTTGGACGCGGCGCGCCGGGCGGAGGCTGCGCGCGAGCAGCATGCCAAGGAGACCTGGGCGCTGGCGCAGCGGGCCGGCTCCACCATTGTCGCCATGGAGCAACGCGTGAGGGCGCTCGAGGCGCTGGTCGCCGAAGGCGTGCGCGCTGAGACCGACGTGCGCCGTGCCCAGGCGGACCTGAGCAAGACCGTCGTGCGGGCTCCGGCGGACGGCTGGGTGCTCGATCCGATCGTCGCGCCCGGACAGGCGGTGCGGCGGGGGCAACCCCTGCTCACGCTCGCCGTGGATCCGCGACACCGGCCGGCAGGGGTTGAAGCGCCGACGACGGCGGGGTTCGCGCCCCGGCGTTCGCCGGCCGGTGTCAACCCGGACAAACTCACGCAGATCGCGGCGCGCGATCGGCAGGCGCTCGCCGAACTCAACGCCGAGGCGGCACGCATCGCATCGATCAGCGCGGGCGCCATCCCGGAGATCCCGCCACCGCCCGGCGCGGTGCTGCCCTACGGCGCCACGGATCCCTTTGCCCGCTCGAGCGGGACCGCGCCTACGTTTCTGAACGGTGGAATGCCGTGGCCGGTCGCGGGGGCCATCACCTCGGGATACGGATGGCGGATCCACCCCATCTTCGATACGCCCGAGTTTCATACCGGGGTCGACATCGCCGCGTCGATGGGGACCGCCGTGCAGGCGCCGGAGGCGGGCACCGTGATCTTCGCCGGCGTCCTTCCCGCCAACGGGACCCTCGTCATTCTGGACCACGGACGCGGCATCACCACCACGTACTCCCATCTATCCTCGTATCGCGTTTACATCGGAGAACACGTGCGGCGCGGCCAGGTCATCGCGCAGGTCGGAAGCACAGGCTGGAGCACCGGCCCGCACCTGTTCTTCGAGATCCGCCAGAACGGGCGTCCGATCAATCCACTCGGCCTATAGATAGTCCGGCCGGGTCCGCCGGGATCAGGGAGGGAGGCGCGACATGAGTGCGGCGTGGTTTCACAATCTTCGTGAGGGCGGCATCCCGCGAGAGCTGGCCCCCGGCATCCGGGCGCGGGTCTTTCCGGGGACCCACGTCATGCTGTCCGTCGTCGCGATCGAGCCGTGGTCCGAGTCGCCCGTGCACGCCCACCCCAACGAGCAGTGGGGCGTGTGCCTGGAGGGCGAGTGGATCCGCATCCAGGACGGCGTGGAGTACGCGGTCAAGGCGGGCGACTTTTGGGAGACGCCGCCGAACGTGCCGCACGGCGGACGGGCCGTCGGAAGCCGGTGCCTCGTGCTCGACATCTTCGCGCCGCCGCGGGACGACTACCGCCGGCCCGGTGCCGGGTACGGAGCGGCCGCCGTCCCCCTCGGTGGAGACGGCGCGCAGTAGGGCAGGGAGCGCGCGCTCCCCGCACCGAAAAGTGCGGGCCATGCCCCGCGACCCCTTTCTCGGTCAGGTGTTGGAAACGATCCGCCGCCGCGGCATGCTGGCGGGCGGGGAGCGGGTCGTAGTAGCGGTGTCGGGCGGCCCGGACTCCACGGTGTTGGTGTCCGTGCTGGCGGCGCTTCGCGACGACCTCCGCCTCGAACTGCACGTCGCGCACCTCAACCATGGATTGCGGCCGGACGCCTCGGAGGACGCGGTCGCCGTGGCCGGGATGGCGGACCGCCTGGGATATCCGTACCACGGCGGGACCCGGGATGTTCGGGGGGCGGCCGCCCGCAGCGGGCGTTCGATCGAGGACGCCGCGCGAGACGCGCGCTATGGCTTTCTGACGGAGGTCGCCCGGCGCATCGGGGCGACCGTGATCGCGACCGGCCATACACGCGACGATCAGGCGGAGACGGTGCTTATGCGCCTGCTGCGGGGAAGCGGGCCGCGCGGGCTGGCGGGTATTCCACCCGTGCGGCCGCACGCCGGCCTCCGGGTGATCCGGCCGCTCATCGACGCGGCGCGCGCCGACATCGCCGGGTACCTCGCGCGCACGCGCCTCGCGGCCCGGGAGGATCCGACCAATCAGGATCTCGCGATGCTGCGCAACCGCGTGCGGTTGGTCCTTCTTCCGATCCTGGAAGGGTATAATTCGGATGTGCGACGCGCCCTCGCGCGTCTTGCCGAGCTCCTGCGGGACGAGGCGGACGCGCTGGATGCGTTGAGCGCGCCGGAAATCGACGCGGTGCTGCACGAGACCGACGCTACGGTCCACATCCCCTCCGCGGCGTTCGCGAGGCTTCCCGTCGCGTTGCAGCGGCGGGCGCTTCGCGAGGCCATTCGGCGGGCGCGTGGGAACGGTGCTCCCATCGCGTTCGTTCATATAGAAGAGGCGCGTCTCGGCGTGCTGAGCGGCCGCCCCGGCGGCGTCTGGGAAACGCCGGGCGGGGTCCGGATTTTCCGGCGGCCGGAGGCGATCGAAATTACGGTTGAGTCGCGCGAGAATCGCGGCGCCCGTCCGGACGTTAACCATGATGGGGTCGGAGCAGACGACGACGTACAGCAGAGGTAACGGCGTGTGCTATAATCTCTGGGTGATGCGGCACGCTCAGGCTTCCGGGCAGGTTGGACCGGGGGGCCGGGTCCCGCGCGGAGGTCGCCGCGGTGTTCAATAAGTACGTCCGCAACTTGTTGGTCTGGGCGCTTATCCTGGTAGTCGTCCTCTACCTTGTGCTGCCGCTGTACCATCAGCGCGCCCCGCGCGAGGAGATCTCCTACAGCGACTTCATCGATAAGGCGCAGAGCGGTCAGGTCGCGCAGGTCACGGTGAGCGACGAGAGCGTCTCCGGACAGCTCAAGGACGGACGCTCGTTCCGCACCTACATCCCCTCGGGCGAGGGCTCGTACATCGACATGCTGCAGTCGAAGGGCGTTACGATCACGGTGGAGCCGCGGTCGCGCTCGTCCATGTGGCCCAACCTGCTCACAACGATGCTGCCGTTCATCGTGCTGGTCGGGCTGTGGATGCTGATGCTGCGGCAGGCGCAGTCCGGGTCGAATCAGGCGATGTCGTTCGGCAAGAGCCGGGCGCGGCTGCACACCGAGGCCAAGACCCGGGTGACGTTCGAGGACGTGGCCGGTGTGGACGAGGCGAAGGAGGAGCTGGAAGAGATCATCGAGTTCCTCCGCCACCCGAAGAAGTTCCAGGCCCTCGGCGCGAAGATCCCCCGGGGCGTGCTGCTGGTCGGGCCGCCGGGCAGCGGCAAGACGCTGCTGGCCAAGGCGATCGCCGGGGAAGCGGGCGTGCCGTTCTTCTCCATCTCGGGCAGCGAGTTCGTGGAGATGTTCGTCGGCGTGGGCGCGAGCCGCGTGCGCGACCTGTTCGAGCAGGCGAAGAAGTCCGCCCCGTGCCTCGTCTTCATCGATGAGATCGACGCGGTGGGCCGCCAGCGGGGAGCCGGACTGGGCGGCGGGCACGACGAGCGCGAGCAGACCCTCAACCAACTACTGGTGGAGATGGACGGCTTCGACCCCAACGCCGGGATCATCGTCATCGCCGCGACCAACCGGCCGGACATCCTGGACCCGGCCTTGCTGCGTCCCGGCCGGTTCGACCGCCGGATCGTCGTGGACAACCCGGACGCGAAGGGCCGCCGCGCGATCCTGGACGTGCACGTCCGGGGGAAGCCGATCAGCGAAGACGTCACGCTCGACGTGCTGGCGCGCCGCACCCCCGGCTTCAGCGGGGCGGACCTGGCCAACATGGTCAACGAGGCGGCGCTCCTGGCCGCGCGCCGGGGGAAGAAGCGCATCGGCCGCTCGGAGATGGACGAGGCGATCGAGCGCGTGATCGCGGGGCCGCAGCGCAAGAGCCGCATCCTCTCCGCGAAGGAGCGGGAGCTCACGGCCTACCACGAGGCGGGGCACGCGCTCTTGGGCAAGCTTCTGCCGCAGGCCAATCCGCCGCACAAGGTGACGATCCTCCCGCGCGGGATGGCGCTGGGGTACACGTTGCCGCTGCCGCAGGAGGAGAAGTACACCCTCACGCGCGGGGAGATCCTGGCCAACATCACGGCGATCCTCGGGGGCCGGGTGGCCGAGGAGATCGTGTTCGGCGAGATCACGACCGGGGCGGCGAACGACTTCGAGAAGGCGACCGACCTC
>DASYZR010000081.1 GCA_035945995.1 bacterium | reverse complement strand
TCGCCACCCGCTGCCGTCCAGCACGGCGACACGCGCGCGTCGAAGGGCGGGGAGGGCGGGGTCGATCTTGCAATAATCGGAGAAGTACGCCAGCACGTCGTTCACCAAGTATCCCCACGTTCGCCCGGCATGCGGCACGGGCACGGCTTCAAAACGGTGGCCCATCACGGTGATGACGCCGGGCCGTCGGGGAACAACGACGCGCGTGGAGGCCGGCAGGGCGCCGAGTCCGCCCGCCGCGTCCCGGTGACGATGCGTCAGTACGACCGCGGCAATGTCGTCCAGGGAGAGCCCGACCGAGGCGAGGAGTCCGCCGATCGAGGGCCCCGCATCGATGAGGATCCGGCGGTCGATCAGGAGTGCCGACGGAAACCGCCGGTCGCGCGGGTTCTTGGAGCGGCACTGCGGACAATTATGACCCTGCCGCGGAAGCGGCAACGCGCTCCCCGTGCCTAGGAACAGAATCTCCATCAAGACGCGTCGGTCAGCGGCGCCCCATGCTCCACTGCCGAGTGGTCAACTACGCCCCGCGGCACATATTGACGGAGGTTGCTGGCGGATAGCGCAGCAATCCGCCGACCCCATCGGCGAGAGGCCTTGCGGCCTCGGCCCCTACCAACTCGAGCACGGCGCCGTACCGTCTCACCAGCGAGGGAAGCTCCCAAGGAAGCATGAGGCGCCGCATCTCTCCGCCACAGGCGGCACACGGCGCCGGTTTCATCCCGAGGGCGCCGCAGCGGGAGCACGTCCACGTCGTAGCCTGCATGTCCCGGTCGGCGACGACGACGCGGAGGTTGCCGGCGGCGAGGGCTTCCAGGGTGGCGGTCGCTCCCTCGACCCCGATGCCCTTCGGGCGGCGTTCCTGGGCGATTGATCGGACCAACCGGCGGTCCCGCGCGTGGCGATGCGCGAGCGCGACCGGGAGCACGCGGGCCTGGATCTGGGCAAGGGTGGCGTTAGGCGGTACGGCCACGGTGCCGATCACCGCCTCATGGAGGGACCGCGGGAGGAGCGCGGAGACCGCAACGGCGGCCTCCTTGTTTCCCGCGATGATGATTCGGTCGATGCTCTGCGCCGTGAGCCTGTGCGCCGCGGTCTCGGCGACGTGTCGCCAGAAGCGGCGGTACTGCGCGAGGACACGCGCCTCGTGCGCGTCCGATTGAATGCCGCGCCCCACGCCGGTGCCGACGCGACGGCTGGATGTGGCCAGCCGGCCGTACTTGAAGCGCCACTGCTCCGTGTCGAGGTCGAGCGTGATCTCGTCGACCACAGCGGTCCAACCGAGGTATGCGACGAGGAGCCGGGCGTGATCGTGAAAGACGAGCACGATGGCGTACGGCGCGTACTCGTGGATCGCCCAGAGGACCGGGACCGCATCCGGGGCCCCATACGCCAGGTGGTTCGGCAGCGGGAACGGCAGCGTGTAGATCTCCCATAGGCGCGGACCGGCGAAGAGGGCCAACCCCCGGCCTTCCTGGGGCATGGCGTCCACGTGCGCAAGCATCCGGCGCGCAACGGGCTCCGCGCGCTCGCGCGCCTCGGGGGATAATCGGCGAAGCAGGCGGCGGACCGCGTTATGCGTCCACACCCGGTAGGCAGGGTTCGGACGTTGATGCTCGGCCAAACTCGGGTCCGTGTTCAGCGAAAGCGAGAACACGTCGTCGCGGCCCGCTTTCACGATCTCGTTCAGCCGCTCCGCGTCCACCATGTCGTCTCCTCCAAGAGCTCCACGACTGTCGGGGACACCATCCGCTTGTACTCTACGCAGCGGCCGCCCGTGGTGCCATCCGGTGCGCATCGGATGACCGATGGGGCGCGAGCCCGATCCCTGCGGCCGTGTATGAGCAACATCCTCACGTTCGGGGGGGCAGCCAAAGTATGGTCCCCGGGCTGGCGCGGCGGACGCCGGGGTTCAACGGCGCGGATCTGGCAAACATGGTGAACGACGCGACGCTGCTCACGGCGCGGCAGGAGAAAGAGCGGATCGGCCGCGCGGGGTTGAACGAGGCGATCGAGCGAGTCGTCGCCGGTCCGCAGCGGAAGAGCCGGATCCTCTCACCGAAGGCGCGGAAACTCACGGCCTACCACGAGGCGGGACACGCTC
>DASYZR010000080.1 GCA_035945995.1 bacterium | reverse complement strand
CGGCCCGCATGAAGGCCTCCAGCGCCACGAGTTCGGCACGCGCCTCGGGCGACAGCCTCATCCGGGGCATTTCCATTTCGACCGTGCCGCACGGCGGGCACAGCCAGGCCACCGGGTCTTCGCAGGGGCTGTCGAAAAACGGCTCGCGGGCGCCGCCGCACGCCGGGCAGTGGCGCGTCGTCCCGAGGTTCGAGTCGGCCGTCATGGTAAGGACGATTGTAACACAGAACGGCAAGTACCCACGCCGCGGCGCCGCTAGCCGCCGGGCCGGGTGCGGGTTTCCGCGCCGCGCGAGCAGGGTAGATATGAGCGTGCAACCCGTGTCTGCCCAATTGCCTCCGACGGACGGCTCAGCGAGCCGGGCGCCGGTCCAGGCTGTCCGGACTCGCGCCTCCCGGCGGCACTACGCTCTGGCGATCGCCCAGTTCGCGCTGATGGTGGGGGTGGTCATCGGGGTCACCGCGCTGGCCGTGCAGCTCCGGGCCCACCTCATCGGCGGGCCCGGGTTCTTCCTCTATATCCCGTTGATTGCCGCGCTGGCCTACGCCGCGGGCCGCGACGTCGGGTACGGCGCCGCGCTGCTTTCCATGATCGCGACCTGGCATTTCCTCGTGCCCCACGACGCGTCGTGGCCGGCGCTCCGCGACGCGCTGCCGACGCTTGGGGCCTTTGGGATCGCGGCGCTCGGGGCCGCCGAGGGGTTCGCGCGCGCCCATGAGGCGGAACGCCGGCGGCGCGCCGCGGCGGGGGCGCAGGCGCATCTCGCCGCCATCGCCGCGTCCTCCGACGACGCGATCTTCAGCACAAGCATGGAGGGCGTCATCCTGTCGTGGAACCGCGGCGCCGAGCGCGTCTACGGCTACACGCCGGGCGACGCCGTGGGCCGGCCGCTGGCGATGCTGACGCCGGCCGGCCGGACGGACGAAATCCCCCGCGGTCTGGTGCGCCTGCGGGAGGGCGACGTCATCACGCCCCTCGAGACCGTGCGGATGCGGAAGGACGGCACTCAGGTCGAGGTGTCGCTCACGATCTCACCGATCAAGGACGAACGCGGGCGCATCATCGCCACGTCAATGATCGAGCACGATATTTCGCGCCGCGCGCGTCTTGGGCGCCGGCAGCGGCTGCTTGTCGATCTCAGCGCGGCGCTGTCCGAAGCGGTCACGCCAGGCCAGGTCGCCCGCGCCGTCGTGGGGCGCGCCATGAGCGTCCTCGGCGCGTCGGCGGCCGCGGTGTGGCTCGTGGCGCAGGACGGAACCTTCGAGCTGATCGCGTCGATGGGGTATACGGAGGAATTCGCCGATCGGTGGCGCCGGGTGGCGCCGGGTCAGGACCGTCATCTCGAGGAGGCGGTGAGGACGGGCACGGTGGTGTGGCATGATATCGCCCCCGCGGAGGACCATCCCCGGGCGGACCCCCCGGCGGGCCGCGAGGGGGGAGGCGCCACCGTGCCGCTGCGGCTGCACTCAGCGGCGACGGGTGTGTTGTCACTCCGGGTTGCCGGTTTGTCGCGAGCCGACGGCGGCGAGGCGGAGTTCTTGCTGGCGCTCGGCCGGCAGTGCGCCCAGGCGTTCGAGCGCGCGCGGCTCTATGCGAACGAGTACCAGATGGCGGCGACTCTGCAGCGGGCGCTGCTGCCGACGGAGGTGCCGGACGTTCCCGGGGTACGGCTCCGCGCCGTCTACGTGCCGAGCGAGGGCGCGCCGGCCGTGGGCGGCGACTGGTACGACGTCTTCCGGCTTCCCGACGGCCGTGTGGCGCTGGCGATCGGTGATGTCGTGGGCCGGGGCGTCGAGGCCGCGGTGGTGATGGGTCAGGTCCGTCAGGCCGTGCGGGCCGCGGCGCTGGAGGGCCACCCTCCGGCCGAGGTGCTCGCGATCGCGAGCCAGGTGCTGAAGCTCAGCCACGAGCACGAGGGTATGACGACGGCGATCTTCGGCACCTTCGATCCCGTGACGGGCGTGTTCGCCTATGCGACCGCCGGCCATCCCGCGCCGATCCTGGCCGAGCCCGACGGCGCGCGGGCGCTGCCGTCGGGCGGGCTGCCCCTGGGGTTCATGGAGGCGGCCGCCGCGCCATCGTGGACGGCCGATCTCGCGCCCGGCTCGCTGCTGGTGCTCATTACCGACGGGTTGATCGAATCGACCCGTGATCCGGCCGGCGGACATGAGGCGCTCCTCGAGACCGTCGCGCGGGAAGCACGGGACCGCTCGCCGGATGCGGCCCGCGCGATCCTGGCCCGCATGGTCGGGACGGCGGCGCCCGACGACGTCGCGATCGTCACGCTCGCCGTCGATCCACAGCCCGTGGACCACCTGGACCTCACGCTCCCGGCGCAGCCGTCGAGCCTGCGGCTCATTCGGCACGCCCTCCGGCAGTTGAGCCGGGGTCTCGATCTCGATGAAGACGTCGTCTCCGCGCTCATGATCGCCTCGGGCGAGGCGGCCAACAACGTGATCGAACACGCCTACGGCGCGTCGCCGGGGATGGTGTTCCTACGGGTGCAGCGCGAGGACGGCGCGGTGCGGGTCGAGATCCGGGATCGGGGGACGTGGAGGCCGGGACGCGCGCATACGGACGGCGGGCGGGGCCTCGATCTCATTCGCGCCCTGGCCGACGACGTGCAGGTCGTGCCGGGGCCGGGCGGCACGACGGTGACGTTTTCGTTGCCGCTGCGCCCCCGCGCCGCGCCGCCGCCGGCCCCCGCGCCTCCGTCCATCAAACCCGCGGCGGCCCCCGTGCGTCGTGTGGCAGTAGCGCGCGAGTCCGGGCGGCTGGAGGTCGACTGGGACCACTGGCAGATCCGCCGCGTCGACGACGTGCCGGTGCTCGAGGTGTCGGGCGACGTAGATTTGGACAACGCCGGCCGGTTCAAGACGCTGCTGCAGGAGGCCGCGGAGCAGGCGTTGGGGGGAACGGTCGTGCTGGCGCTCAGCGAGGCGCGGTATTTCGACAGCCAGGGATTTCGGACGCTGCTGCAGGTGGCGCGGCGGTTGCGGACCATCCGGTGCATGCTCGTGCTTGTCCTGCCGCCCGACGCCCGGCTACGTCCGGTCTTCACCGCGATGGGGGTCTCGAGCATGCTGCCGGTCTTCGATTCGCTGCGGGATGCGATCACGGCGGCGCGCGTCCGCGAAGGGTGATCGGAAACCCCAGGCACGACGCGTACGTACGAGGAGCAAGTCGGTAAGACAATCGGGGGGAGACCATGCCGGCCGCGCGTCGGTCCGGGATGTCCGCGCCGCATCGCCGGTTCGTCCAACGTATCGCACTCATCGCCGCTTTGACTCTCGCGACGGCGCTGCTCTGCGCACCCGCCTACTCGAGGGAGTACGAGCGCGTGACGGTGAGCGCGGGTGGCCGCCTCGTCTCCGCGATCGTTGTGCGGGCGCCGCTGTCGCGCTACCGCCTGGGCGTCGCGTTGGCCGGCACCCGGGTCGGCGACAACGCGTGGCTGGCGTCGATCGCCCGGTCCTCGGGCGCGGCCTGCGCCATCAACGGGACCTTCTTTGCCGCCTACGCGGGGGAGACGCGCGAGCCGTACGGGACCCTCGTGATCGACGGCCGGCTCGTCCATCTGGGTGACTTCGGAACGCGCCTCGACGTGTTCGACGACGGACGCGTCCGGCTGGTGCCCGACCGCCTGCAGATCCGCGGGTCCCTCGACGGGAACGACGCGTATCCCGACAACTGGTACGCGTACAACCTCAACCAGACGCCGACTTCGGCCACCGGCGCCTACATCTACACGCCCGACCGCGGCCCGGCCCTCGGATTTGCGGCCGATCTGGCGATCACGGCGCTCGGGGGCCGGATCGTCTCGATTGCCCGCGACGCGGACGTGGCGATTCCGCCGAACGGGTTTGTGCTGGCGCTCGAGGGCCGAGAGGTGGACGTGCTCGGCTGGAAGTTCCGCCCCGGACAGCGCATCGCGTACGCGGCGGTGCAGGACGGCGAGCCGCTGCGCACGCGGTTCAGCCTGAGCGCGGGGCCGCGGCTCGTGGCGGACGGCGCCGCCGTGGTCGACGCGGCGGCCGAAGGATTTCACGATCCGAAGATTCTCGCGTATCGAGGGACGCGGTCGATCATCGGGATCACCGCCGATCGGCAGGTGCTGCTGGCCGTCGTCGGGTCGGTGACCATCCCCGAGGCCGCGGAGGCCGCCCTCGGGCTCGGCGCGGTCGACGCGATGAATCTCGACGACAACGCGTCGAGCAGCCTGGTCTGCGGCGGGACCTACCTCGTCCACCCCGGCCGGCCGGTGGCGAACGCGTTGGTGCTGTGGCCGCTCGAGGCTCCTTAGGCGGTTGAGCCTCAGGGGCGCCACAGGAGCTTCGGATCAAACAGGTCGCGGAGCGCGTCGCCGAGCGAGTTTACGCCGAAGATAAACAGCACGATCGCGATGCCCGGCGCGGCCAGGAGCCAGGGCGCCGTGGCGACGTACGTGCGGGTCGTCGCCAGCATGTTGCCCCACTCGGCCGCGGGCGGCTGCACGCCGAGCCCCAGGAAGCCGAGCGCGGTGACGGTCAGCATCGCATAGCTGCCCATGAGCGTTGTGTAGACGATCACGCGGCCCGCGATGTTGGGCACGACGTGCCGGCGCAGGAGGCGGAGCGGACCGGCGCCGAGGGCCCGCGCGGCGTGCACGTACTCGGCGCCCGCCGTCGTCAAGGCGAGGCTTCGGATCAAGCGCGCAAGCGCCGGGGCGGTCGTGAGCCCGACCGCCAGCACGACGCTCTGCAACCCCGCGCCGAAGAGACTCACGAGCACGACCGCAAGCACCAGCGACGGAAACGTCAAGGCGGCGTCCGACACGCCGGTGAGGATCCGGTCGGTGGCGCCCCCGGCGAAGCCCGCGACGAGCCCCGCCGGCACTGCCAGCGCCGTCGCCATGGCCATTCCCAGCACGACGATGGCGAGGTCCGCGCGCGCCGCCACGATGACCCGGCTCGCGAGGTCGCGTCCCAGGTCGTCCGTGCCGAGCCAGTGGCGCGGCGACGGCGGTTGCAGCGAGGCCGCGAGATTCTGGGTGTTGGGATCGTAGGGCGCGATCCGGGGCGCGACGGCCCCGAGGAGGACGTACCCCGTGACGAGGCCGATACCGACCGCCATGGCGGGGACGTGGAGCAAGCGGCCGAGACGCTTACGCACCGCGGCCGTCACGCGTACCGGACACGGGGATCAAAGACCGCGTACGAGAGATCGACGGCGAGATTGATCAGGAGGAAGCCGGCGACGTAGACCGCGGTAATCCCCTGCACGAGGAAGTAGTCGCGCAGCGAGACGGCCGTAATCATCGCCTGCCCCAGCCCCTGGTACGCAAACAACGTCTCGACGACGATCGAGCCGCCCAGCAGGTACCCGGCCTGCAGGCCGATCATGGTGATAATGGGCACGACCGCCGGGCGGAGGGCATGGCGGTAGAGGACGGCGCGAACGCTCAGGCCTTTGCCGCGCGCCGTGCGGACGTAGTCTTCGCCCAGAACCTCGATGACGCTTGCGCGGGTCGTCCGGCTGACCAGGGCGACAAGGCGGGCGGCGATGGCCAGGGTCGGCATGATCAGGAAGGCGACGCCGCCGGTCCCGGCCGCCGGGAACAGCCGCAGTCGCACGGCCAGGTACTCGATCAGGATCATCCCGAGCAGGAAATTCGGGATGGACAGGGCGAGGACCGATGTCCCGGTAATGACCTGCGCGAGCAAGCCATGCGGATGGACGGCCGCGATGACACCCGTGGGGGTGGCCAGTGCGATCGTCACCGCGAGGCTGGCGATCATCAGCGCGAACGTGGCCGGCAACCGGCCGAGGATCACGGTCGTTACCGGGATCCGCAGGCTGAGGGAGGTGCCGAGGTCGCCGCGCGCCAGGTCGCGCAGAAACCGGCCGTACTGGACGTACACCGGCCGGTCGAGGCCGAGGTCGTGGCGGATCGCGTCCACCTGCGCCTGAGTCGAGTTCGGCCCGGCGACGATCAGCGCGGGGTCTCCCGGGACCACTCGAAACAGTACGAAGATCAGGGTCACGATGCCGAGCCCCTGCGGGAGCAGCAGCATCAGGCGGCGCACCGCGAAGAGGCCCATCGCGGCGGCGCGCGCGTCCCCCGACTAGGGTCTCGCGTTGCGCAGAATCGTGAAGACGATGGGCAGGACCACGACGTTCCGGACGGCCTTCCGCTTGGCGACGATGACGTTCTCGGCGTAGAGCCAGACGTAGGGCGCGTCGTTCCAGACGATGCGCTGGGCCTGGGCCAGCAGGCTGTTCCGCTTCGCCTGGTCGACCGTCGCGTCCGCGCCGTCGAGCAGCGCGTCCACCTTGGAATTCGCGTACCATGTGAAATTCCAGACTTTGGGGGGTGCCCCGCGGCTCGGGTTGCTTTGGAACAACGACGCCATGTGGTAGGCGCCGTCGCCGTTGGATGGGTTGAACCCGAAGAGGACCATATCCCACCGCAGGCGGTCCGGCGGGACGCGGAGATAGTCCCAGAACGCGGCCGGCTCCACGCGGTTGATCGACGCCCGCACGCCGATGTTGCGCAGGAAGTCCTGGAATGCCTGCGTGACCTCGATGTCCTTCGGGAGCATGCCGATCGGCGTCAGGACGGAGATCTCAAAAGGCTGCCCCCCCTTCCGGAGCACGCCGCCCGGTCCGGGCGTCCACCCGGCCTCGGCCAGGGACGCCTTCGCCCTGGTGACGTCGTACGAATAGGTCCCCGCCGACGCGTGCCCGGTAGTGAACGGCGAGAGCGGAGAGTCGATGGGCGTCGCGAAGCCCTTGAAGATCGCCTTGATGATCGGGCCGCGGTCGATCGCGTAGTTGAACGCCCGGCGCACGCGGACGTCCTGGAAGAACGGCCGGTTCAAGTTGAAGGCGAATCCGAACGTCCGGAGCGCGGGTTTTGAGATGACGTCGACGTCGGCGCTGCTCTCGAGCGGTGCGACGTTCTCCGGCGGGATGGCGCCGATGACGTCGGCCTGGCCCGACTGCAACAAGGCGATACGGGTGGTGGGATCGGGCACGTTTCGCAGGACGATGCCGGGGTACCCCGTCCGTCCGCCCCAATAGCGGTCGAAGCGACGCAGGACAAGTTGACTGCCGGTGTCGAGCCGCTCGACCATGTACGGCCCGGCGCCCACCGGCGCACGCGCGAATCCTTCGCCTAGCCGCCGCACCGCCGTCGGGCTGACGATGCCCCCCGATCCGTGCGCGAGCGTGTTCAGCAGGGCGCCGAACGGCTTCTGGGTCATGATCGCCACCGTGTCGTCATCGATCTTGCGCACGGAGGCGACGGGGTCCCACAGCGGCCGGTTGGATTGGTTGACCTTGGGATCCGCCTGGCGCTGGATGTGGAAGACGACGGCGTCGGCGTTGAAGGGTGTGCCGTCCTGGAACGTCACGCCGCGCCGGAGCGTGAGGGTCCAGGTCAGGCCGTCCTTGGATACCGACCACCTCGTCGCCAGTTGCGGTGTGATCTGCATCCGGTCGTTGAACGCTACGAGCCCGTCGTAGATCAGGTACATCGCTTCGTAGCCCGCCGGGTAGACCGTCCCGATGGAGGAGCCCGCGGTATCCATGGCCGTCACGGGGACGTTCTGCGCGTAGACGAGCGGCCGCTCGGTCTGTGCCGTGGTGAGCGGCGCGAGCAGGAGGACCGCCGCGACAATCAGTGCCACGCCCACCCGGGCGCTCATGCTCTTCCCTCCCCGCCTCCCGAGGCGCCGGTGCGTTGACGTTCCCGAATATGATCCAGGATTGCCCGGCTCTGCGCGAACAGCGCCGGCTGTCCGCCGGTGTGGACGAACACGACCGTCGCGCCAGGCGGCACGAGACCCTTGCGGATGTGATCCAGCAGGCCCGCCGCGGCCTTCCCCGTGTACACAGGGTCCAGCATGATGCCCTCGCGCCGGGCGAACAGGAGGATCGCGTCGAGGCCGTCGGGTGTTGGGATGCCGTAGCCGGGGCCAATGTAGTCGTACGTCGCCTCGATTTCTTCCGGCGACACGGTGATGGATACCCCCAGCAGCGCGGCGGTCGCGGTGGCGGTCTCCGCCGCGTACCGCCAGGGGTCCTCGTTGCTCGTCGACGCGATACCGAACACGCGCACGGGCAGGCCGAGCGCCTTCCTGGCGGTGACGAGCCCCGCGAGCCCCTTCCCGCCGGACGAAATGTAGATCGCGTCCGGCCGCCGGTCGCGGGCTTCAAGCAGATCTAGGATTTCGAGGAAATTCTCGAGGGTCGCCAGCGCCGCTCCGCATTCGAACATCTTGCCATGATTGAGGCTCCAGGGCCGCCGGCCCCGCGCGCGGAGTTCCTCCACCACGTCTTGAACCGCGCGGCTGAGATCGTGATAAGTCGGCAGGTCGAGCAGGCGCACCTCGGCGCCCAGGATGAGGTCGCAGAGCAGGTTGCCCTGCGGTTCCGCGCCCGGCGTCCCGCGCAGGACCAGCACGAGCGGCAGCCCCAGCATGTTGGCTGCGGCGGTCGTCTGCCGGGCCGAGTTCGAGGTCGCTTCGACCCCGAAGACGAGGACGTCGGCGCCTGACGCCTGCGCCTCGGCCATGCGCCACTCCAAGTTTCGCATCTTGTTGCCGCCGAACGCCGGGCCGATGAGGTCGTCTCGCTTCACCCACAGATCGACGCCGAGATCGCGTGAGAGGTTGGGGCAGTGTTGGATCGGCGTGGGCAGGAAGCCGAGGCGGACGCGCGGGATCGCCGCGATGCGCTGCCGGAGATCAACGGTGGTGTACACTGTCGTGGCCATGCGGCTCATGCCCCTCCTTCTCCCGTTCGCGCCGCCCGGACTTAGACGGCGAGCCAGGGATAGCGCGGCTCCTTGTAGAGGCGCCCAAAGTCCAAGCCGTTTTGGATCATGCAGCCTAAGAGCGCGACGAAAGCACCGTGGATCTCGGCGGGGACGGCGTCGGTCCCGGGATCAAGCAGCCCCGGCCCGTTGTTGTTGGCTTCGGCGGCCGCACACAGGTCATGTACCCGCCGGTCGATGTCGCGGCCGTGGAGGATCTCGCGGCGCTCAAGCACAAGCGCGAGGGCCGCCTCGATGCCGTACGCACCCCAATTCGAGATCGCCGCGATCACGAGGTGGTCCGGGATGAACGCCGGCACCACCGTGCCGCCGCAGGGACACTGACACTTCCGGCCATAGGGCACCGTGGCGACGACCGTGTCCTTGATGATCGCGCAGCCCAGCTCGTTGCCGCCGTCGCCGATACCGACCGTGTATGCACCGGCGGCCTTCCCCTTCGCGAACAGCACGTCCACCTTGGCGCAGTGGTCCGTGAGCCGCAACCCCTTGGCCGCGTGATAGTGGCCGTGCTCGTTCGCGCCCGGGCGTTCGATCGCGATCATCGCCTTCGGCCGCACCCGCTGCACCAGATCCGCGGCCAGGACCTCGGCCTCTTCGGGGTCGGTCGGGAACGCGATGACCCCCGCCGTCGTCGGCAGCCGCAGCGTCTCGTCCAGGCCGCGCGCATAGAGTCCGGCCCCGCGGACCGCGGCGCGGCACATCTCGACGTGGGTGGCTTCCGTCACGATCACGGGTCTGGCGGCCAAACCTAGGACCAGCGCGCGGGCCAGCGTGGCCGTCCCGACCGGTCCGTCCTGCTCGCCGAAGAACCACGGGTACGTCGGCAGCCCGGTCGCGATGACGACGGCGTCGCCCGGCCGGACCCGCCGCGTCAACTCCCGCGCCGCCGCAAGACACAACGGGCCGTGCTGCGCCGCGCGTGCGGCGGAGTAGAGCGCGCGCACCACGCCGCGGCCTGTGATCTCGATGGAGCAGAGGCTGTCGATCGCCTCCCCGACGGTCAGCAGCTTTGCGTCCGCGTCCGGCACGCTCTCCGATCCTCCTACGCGGTCGCCGCGGCCGTCGGCCGGATGTTCTGATTCACCCGGAAGAGGTTCGTGGGATCGTAGCGGTTCTTCACCGCCACCAGCCGGTCGTACGTCGCCGCCCCGTAGGCCGCCCGCACCCGGTCCTGGCCTTCATCGCCGAGGAAGTTGAGGTAGGGCGCTCCGGTGGCGAACGGCTGCACGGCGTCGAACGTCCCGCGCACCCAATCGATGTGCGGCTCCGCCCGCTCCCCGCCGGTCCACAGGCCGACGATGTTCATCGCGTAGCGCGGCGTGCGGTGCCGGAAGGCCGTTGCCTCGGGGTCCACGCGGCTCACCGCGCCCTCGAGATGGTGGATGTGGAGCGTCGTAAACGGCGAGAGCGAGGACATGCGCGCGGTCTGCGCCACGAGGGCGTCGATCGCCGCGTCGGACAGGTCCGGGACGTAGTGCGTCTTCCAGTAGGAATGGATGCCGTACGGCGCGCTGGCATCGAACATGCCCTGGAGAATGGTGTACGGCACCGGTCCGACGTGGGCGACCGCGGGCGGCCCGAACGAGAGCAGCGGCCGCGCCGTCCGCTCGCCGTCGGCCGGCGGGCCCGCGTAGCACAGCGCCACCGCGAGCATCGGGGTCCCGTGCAGCGCCGCCGGAATGAACGGCAGGGGCGGCGCGGTGATGAACGCCGCCATGGTTGTCATCTCGTCCGGCAGCGTGGCGACCCATTGGTTATAGAACCGCAGCACGTTCCCCGCGGCGGCCGCGGGATGGAACACGGCGCCGCCGATCACGGCCGGCCCCACCGGATGGAGCCGGTACTCGAACGACGTGACGATGCCGAAGTTTCCACCGCCCCCGCGCAGCGCCCAATACAGGTCCGGGTGGCTCATCGCGTTTGCCGTCAGGAGCCGCCCGTCGGCGGTGACGACGTCGGCGGAGAGCAGATTGTCGATGGTGAGCCCGTGCTTACGCATGAGCCACCCGATGCCCCCGCCGAGCGTGAACCCGCCGATCCCGGTCGTCGTCACCAGCCCACCGGTCGTGGCGAGTCCGAACGCCTGGGTCTCGCGGTCGAACTCTCCCCAGGTGAGGCCCGGCTGGGCCCGGGCGGTGCGCGTCTCTGGGTTGACCCGGATGCCCTTCATCGGCGAGAGATCGATGACGATGCCCCCGTCGCACGTGCCGAATCCGGCGACGTTGTGTCCGCCGCCCCGCACCGCCGTCAACAAATCGTGGGCGCGGGCGAACCGGACCGCGGCAAGCACGTCGGCCACGCCCCGGCACCGCGCGACGACAAGGGGTCGCTTGTCGATGTATCCGTTCCACACGGCGCGGGCGGCATCGTAGCCGGGGTCGCCCTGGGCGAAGACCTCACCCGCGCACTGTCCTCTCAACTCATCGACCGGCACGCCCCCCGATCCACCGTCCATTCGATCTTCCTCCCCCCGATGAAACCCTACCGTCCTTCCCCGAATGTGCCTTCGACGCCGGAGCGGAGAACAACTGCCGGATACCGCTGGGTATGATGAGATCGGGGGGCCGGCCGGTCCTCCCGAGGAGGCGACGAAGATGCTCGAGCAGATGTTGACCCGCATTAGCGCGGCGCAGGAGCGCGCCGGCGTCAAGACGGTGTTTGGTGAACCCTACCAGGTGAACGGCCGCACCATCATTCCGGTCGCCCGGGTCCGCTACGGTTTCGGGTTCGGTCTGGGGCGCCGCAACGGGGCGGAGAAGGCCCACGGCGAGCCGGACGAGGGTGGCGGCGGTGCGGGCGCGTCCGTCCGGCCGGTCGCCGTCCTCGAGGTCGGCGCGACGGAGACCAAGGTCAAACCCATCCTCGACGTGACCCGGCTCGTGTTGGGCGCCATGCTGCTCGCGGCCTGGAACGTGTTTTGGATTTCCTACACCGTCCGCCGGGTCCGCGCGAAGGAGTTCGCGGGCGATTGACGTCGCGAGATGCGGGTGCCTACGTCAACGCCCGCACCTCGTCGGGATTTATTCTCTGCCGGTCTTCCGGGCGATCATCGCGTCCGCCAGCGGGCACGGGGCGTTCCGGATGGCGACGCTCACCAAGGATGCCTTCCCGGATTCGCGGGCCCGGCGGATGGCCGGGGCGATGCCCGCGGGCTCGTTGACGTGCTCGCCGTGGCCCCCCAGCGCCTCCACCACGGCGTCGTAGCGGGCCGGCCGGAGATCAGTCCCCGCCGCTCTGCCGTAGTAGGCCAACTGGAAGTTCCGGTCAATGCTCCAGGCCGCGTCGTGCCCCATCACCGCGGTGAAGGCCAGACCGTGGCGGACGGCCGTGTCGTACTCGATGCCATAGAAGCCGAAGGAGCCGTCGCCGATGAGGAGCAGGACGTCGGCCTCCGGCCGGGCGAGCTTGGCGGCCAGGGCATAGGGGACGCCGCAGCCCAGCTGTCCCAGCGGCCCGAGGCGCAGCCACCCGCCGGGGTTCCGCGCTTTCAGGTAACTCCGCGCCCACCCGGCAAAATCCCCGCCGTCGACGACGATCACCGTCTCGCCGGTCGTAAATTTCTCGACGTCGAGCAGGACGCGCATCGGATGCAGGGGCGCATCGTCCGCGGCCAGCGACTCGAACCGGCGGCGCTGCGCGGTCCGGGCGGCCGCGAGCTCCCGGGTCCATGATGCGACGTTCGTCCACGTGCCTTCGCGCGCTGCGGCCGTCATCTGCGCGACGACCGCGCCGACGTCACCGGCGATTCCCACCTCGACGCCTCGGTTCCGGCCGATGTCCGCCGGTGCCGCGTCGACCTGAATCAGCTTGGCGCCGGGGTGGAAAAACGGGGGCATGCCGTAGCGGTACCGGTGGTCGAGACGCTTGCCGAGCAGCAGGATCGCGTCGGCCTCGCGGAAATGCTTCGCGGCGTCGTTGAGCGCCGGATCCGCGTAGCCGAAACACAGCGGATGATCGTCCGACAGGAGCCCGCGCGCCTGTTCGACCGTGAAGCACGGCAGCATCGTCGTTTCGACGAACTCCCGGAGGGCGGCGGGGCCGACGCTGTGCCGCGCGGCGTTGGCCGCGATCACCACCGGCCGCGCGGCGCGCCGGAGGATCGTCACCGCGCGTTGGACCGCCGCGGGGTCGCCGGCGGAACGGCCGGCCTCCCTGTATTCACGGGGAGAATACCGCGGCAGGTCCTCCTCGCCGGCGGCCTGCTCCTGGATGTCGATCGGGATCGTGAGATGCACCGGGCCCCGTCGCCCCTCCAGCGCGGTGCGGAACGCGGTCGCGACCATGTCGGGGATGCGGCGGCGATCGAGGACCATCCACGATCCGCGCGCGGCCGGCGCGGCGAGGCCGACCTGATCGATTTCCTGGAACGCATACATCCCTCGCTCGGCGAGTTCTCCGCATCCGGCGATCAGGATCACGGGACTCTCGCTCGCGTAGATCGCGGGCAGCGCCGAGATTGCGTTGGCGAAGCCGGGACCGCCCGTGACCAGCGCGACGGCCGGCTCTCCGGTGACGCGGGTCCACGCGTCCGCCATATGCAGCGCCGATGCCTCGTGCCGGGTGTCCACGAGATCCAGTCCTTCGTCGATCGCGGCATCGCAGATGGGCAGAATGGTGTCTCCGACGATCGTAAAGAGCTTCCGAACGCCTTCGAGCGCCAGACACCGGAGCAGCAGGTGCGCCCCCCGCAGAGCCATGTCCACATCCTCCGTCGGGCCTCAATCGCGTCTCCCGGCACCTTCAAGCGCCGCCCGGCCGCGCCCTGCGTGCGCAGGAGGACGAGGACGGTCACGCCAATTCCCGCACCACAAGGGACGGCGCACGGGGAGGGGTGAAGTGCCGGGACGGTCGCGCGGCACGCGGGTGCATCTCGTCGCCACCGCGTTCGGCGTCGCGGTGCTGCTCGCGGCCGTCGGGTCGCCCACCGGGGCCCTTCCGGACGAGCCGGCGACCGTGACCGGTATCGTCACGCAGGCGAGCCGGGACGAACTCGAGGTCGTCATCCGGACCTCGGCGCCCGTCCGGTATCAGCTGCAGACCGTGCGCCCGGACTGGATCGTGATCGACGTTCTCGCCGCCCGGCTGGGCCTGCCCGCGGGCACCGTACACAGCGCGCAGGGGGTGGTCGAGCGCGTCCGGGTCGGGCAGTTTGCCCCGGACGTCGTGCGGGTGGTCGTGGAGTGCGCGCACCCCGTGCAGTTCCACGTGACGGCGGCTCCGGGGGCGGGCGGTGTCGTCGTCGGCATTCCGCACGGGAGTGGAGCGCCGGCGGTCGGGGCCCCGGCCGGAGCCCCGGCCGCTGCGGCAGGTACCGCGACCGGCGTGACCACGATCGTTCCCGGCCGGAGCATCGGCGGCGTGCGCTTGGGCATGGCACTGGCCGACGTCGTCGCGGCGATGGGGCCCGCGAAGAACACGGCGGCGTTGCCAGGCGTCGGTGCCGACTACACCTGGTATGCGCCTTCCTCGCCGTCAGGCCTCGGCATCCGGGTGACGGACGCCGGCCTGGTCCGGCAGATCTGGGTCCTCAACGACATAGCCTATCGGACGCGCGACGGCCTTCACGTGGGCAGCACCGAGGTCGAGGTCCGCGCCGCGCTGGGCGCGCCGTCGTGGACCCTCGCGGTCACGTCCGGGGGCGAGAGCAACACCCTCATGTACGATGCCCTGGGGGCATGGTTCAGCGTCCGGTCGAACGCCGGGAATGCGGCCCACACCGTCGTGTTTCGCATCGACGTGGTGCAGCCGCACCCCGGCCCGTAGCTCAGGGCAGCGCCTGTACGAGCTTCTTGAACTCTTCCTCCGTGAACGCCCGCAGCGTCTCGGTCCGGATGTAGCCCATCGCGCCGGCGCCGAGGGCTCCTGCGGCCATCGCCTCATCGTTCGGGGCCTCGGTGATCAGCACGCCGTCGTACTGGCCCATCGTCAAGTAGAACGCCTTTATCTCGGCGCCCCGCTGTTTGGCCCGTTTCTTCGCCTCTTCGAGGCGGCCTGGACCTCCCTTGATCTCCTGCGCGCCTTTTTGCGTGTATCGAAGGAGCGTGATGTAGGTAGGCATGCCCGTCCCTCCCTGGGACTGCGTGTGGGTTGCTCGCAGGTGCTTCGGGCTTGTTCTCGGAGGACCTCCGGGGCGAAAGGAAACGGGAGCGTCACGCCGAACCACAGTCCTTTACCCGGAGTCCGGCGCGCCGGCGGCCCGAAGAGCGCGCCGCCGGCGGCGTCGTCCAAGTCGGTTCGGAGCAGGAAGGGTGTCCGATGGAGTACACACTGGTGGTTTTCTCCGGCGTCGCGCAGGCGGCTGTGCCGGCGTTTCGCATGCTCGACGACATGGCCTCCCACATCTACGCCGCGGTGGTCGGTCCGTTCGCGCGACTGATCCCCCCGCACGCGGTGCCCGCGCTCGCGGCCCCCGGTCCGGCCGCCACGCTGATCACCGTCGGCGCCGTCGCGGTGGTGCTGGTTGTTGTCGGGATTGTGAGCCTGCGCGTGTCCTGAAGGTGCTACCGCACCACGATCGCGGCCTTCATGCCGAACTGGTCGTGTACGGCGCACGTGTACTCGAACGTCCCCTTTTCCGTGAACGTGAGCGAGTAACGCCTCACCCCAGGACCGTCGGTCAGCATGAACCCGGAATTGTAGAACCCCGCGCCGCGGTGAACGCCCCCGCCGGAGGGTGCCATGACGTCCGGGGTCACAAGCAGCGTGGGCGGGCCCTGCGGTTGCGGCCGCATCGTCGCGATGTCGAAGTACCGCTTCCCCACCCCGAAGGACACGGTGTGTAACTCGGTCGGATCCTGCATCAGCCAGGTCACGGTATCCCCTCGATTGATCGTCAGGGTCTGCATGGGGAACCGGTAGACCGTCGCGCCGTCTTTCGTGGAACCGACAAGGCTCAGCGCGTAGACGCGCCGTCCACCGGCCACCGCGACCACGGGTTTGGCGGCCGTCGTGCGAAGCGCCGCGGCCTTGGCCAGAGCCGCCTGCGCCTCCGCGGCGGCCACACGGTCGTATTGCGCCTGCGTCGCCGGGTACGGGCTCCCCGCCGGCTGGACGATGACGGTGCCCCCCATTCCCGGATGGAACATGCATAGATATTTGTAGGTGCCGGCCTTCGTGAAGGTCAGCGTGAACGTCTTTGGAGCATTGGGGTCGGTGAGCAGGGCGCCGCCGCTGATGGGCCCTGCGCCGTTATAGATCTTCTCCGGCGATCGGAAAAACACGGCGGAGTTCCACAGGAGCTGGCCCTTGGTCTTTCCGGGAATCATCAGGTCCGGCGGCGTCTGTCCGGCCGGGAAATAGACGGTGTGCTCGGAGGCGGCCAGGTTCCAGTGAACGGTATCGCCGGCGTCGATGGTGATCTCCTTCGGGAGGAAGCGCAGGGCCTGATCGGCCAGGCTTGAGGTCGCGGCCCCGACCTCTACGTTCCAGCTCCTCGCGGCGTGTGCCCGGGGCGGTACGGGAACCAGCAGTAGGGCACTGACCATCAGCACGATTGCGACGAACACGCGCATGCGTCTCCCCCCTTTTACGATTTCGGTCTTCCTTGCCCGCGGTCCGGTGGCGGCGCGGTCCGGCTCGATGCCCGCGCCGGGCCTTCACGGCTCGCCGAGGACCTTGAGGTTGTATCTCGCTTTGAGTTCGGGAATCCACTCCGGCAGGAACTCGAGTCCGTACCGGCGGCCGAGCTCGTCACGGCGTGCGGCGAAATCCTCGGGTCCCGTGGCCGCGTGGGCAATCTCGTCCAGTTGCCCGAAGAATCGCTCGAACCCGGCCGGCCAGATGAGCTCGATCAGGCGGGCCGGCCCGGGCCCGGGATTCCAAAACGTGTGGGGAACGTTCCGAGGTTTGAAGACGTAACTCCCCGGACCGGCGGTAGCGATCGCGTCGCCGATCCTGATCCCAAAAGTACCCGTCACTACGTAGGACAATTCGTCTTCGTTGCGGTGGACGTGCGGCGGAACAAGGCGCCCCGGTTCCATGGGGTGTTCCACGATCGAGAGTCCGCCGGAGGTGCTCGCGCCCCAGATCTTGAAGTCGACGCCGAGGCCGCCGAGATCCGCTTTTCTGCCCTCATCCGGTCCGACGATCAACGGCCCCCGCTCGGTCTCCGGCATCGCGCCCCCCGCTCACGGCTTGGATTTTTAGACTACACAGGTGTATACTGAAATCTAGCAGATTTTGAGGACGGCGTCAATATGGGAATACATAGCCGATCATCGAAAGTTAGGAAAAAAAGGAAGTACGTACTGAAACGGCGGGCTGAGGGGCAGCAAGAAACCAGCCGGCGCATCGTCGAGGCGACCGTGGCCCTGCATGAGAGCCTCGGACCGCTTGCCGCGAGCATCAGCGCGATCGCGCGCCGCGCCGGCGTCGAGCGGCTCACGGTACGCGCCCATTTCCCGGATCAGCACGCCCTGTTCGAGGCCTGCACCGCGCTGTTCTTCACGCACAACCCCGCACCGGATCCCCGGCGCTGGAGCGGGATTGCGGATCCCAGGGCGCGCCTGAGGGAGGCGCTCACGGACCTCTACGCCTTCTACGGCCGAACCGAACGGATGCTGGAAAACGTCACCAGGGATGCGCGACTCGCGCCCGGCCTTGTCGGGGTCGGGTATGGCAAGATGCTCTCCCGCGTGCGATCGGCGCTGACCGGAGGTTGGACTATTGATCATGAATGCGAGCCGGTGTTTCAGGCGGCCCTCGGCCACGCGCTCCATTTCACGACGTGGCGTTCGCTGGTCCGCGACCACGGGCTCAGCGACGATCAGGCGGTGGAGCTCATGGTGCGCCTCGTGACAGACGCGGGCGCGGCGGGTGCGAGACGCGATTGACCGGGGTCAGTGCTGCGTCGACGGGTCGAGCGCGTCGACGCCTTCGGCGATCATGAGTCCCCAACTCGGCGTCGGCGGCTGCACCCCGAGGCCGAGGAAGTTCAGCCCCGCTTCGGCGATGATGAACGTGGGCACCAGCAACGTCGCCATGATGATGATCGGCGCGACGATGTTGGGCAAGAGATGCGCGACGACGACATGCCCCTCCGAGGCGCCGAGACTCTTCGCGGCCTGGACGAACTCCCGGTGCCGCAGGGCGAGCGTCTGCCCGCGGGCCACGCGGGCGACGTCCAGCCAGCCGACCAGCGAAAGCGCCAGAATGATCGCCGCGACGCCGCCCGTACTCTGGTTCAGGGACCGCAGCCAGGCCAGCGGGCCCGAGCGCACCGCCGGCAGAAACGCGGTGAAGAACGTCTGCAGGAGCACGACCAGCAGCAGGTACGGGATCGCGTACACGATGTCGACGACGCGCATCAGCCGCTCATGGAGACCCGCGCGCCGTACATGAGCCGGCTCAGCAGATCGCGGCCCAGGGCGTCGGTTCCCGCGACATGATGCCGGTCCGGCGACGCATACGTCGCCAGAAGATCCTGGGTGTCGGAGCGGTAGGGAGCGAGCGTGGGGGCCCGGCGGCGACCAGCAGCACGACGGCAAGAAACGCCGCCCCGACCACGGCCAGGCGGTGCCGCGCGAATCGCGCCAGCGCGCGGCGGTGCCCCCGCCGGGGATTGGCGCCCGCCGCGGGACCGCCGGACCGGAGCAGGGAGCTAGCCGTACCGCACCTGGGGGTCGAGCAGCGCGTAGGACAGATCGACGAGGATGTTCATGGTGATGATGATGACCGCGAAGAGCAGGGCGAGCGCCAGCAGGACGGGGTAGTCGCGCCCCGTCGTCGCGGTGACGAAGTAGCGGCCGATGCCCGGAACCCGCGTGATGGTCTCGACGAATGAACGACCCGGTGACGACGTCCGCGACCAGGATGCCGGAGACGGTCGCGATCGGCGTGAGCGCGTTCCGCAGCGCGTGCCGGACGACGACGCGGAAGCGCGTGCGATTAATGTTCCATGAATCTTGTCTAGAATCCGATCCACGTGGGCATTGACCTAAGCATGGACAGTCAGGACGGCCAGGGCGAACAGGAACAGGTGGCCTCGGATTACGTACTGCTGGGCCTTGGATTCATGTTCGTTCTGGTCATGGTGTCCGCGGTGTTGGGAAACCCGATCGCGTACGCCATCCGACACATCGGCGCCTGGGCCGCCGGTCTGAACCCGCGGTAATTACTCCTCCCCCAGGGTAGGACCGGCGCGGCGAGCGGGTCAGGACCTCCTGACCCGCTTCTTCTTTGAGGGCCGGGCGTGTCAGTCGTTGAGCATCATCAGGTCGAAGCCGCGAAGACGCTCGGGGTCGGCGACGAGGTCGATGGTGACGATCCTCCCGCGGGCAATCGCAAAGCTGAAGACGACACTCGGCCGTGCGCCGGGAGCCCACACGAGTCCCGCGGCTCCGTTCACGAGCGCCGGCTGTGCGGCGCGTGGGATGCGTGGGGTTCGTTGTATGAGTGCAAAAACTTGAGGGATGTGTTTCCGAGGACCGCATCAGGGAGGTCCTGCACGAGCTGGGTTGATATCGCCAAACCGAACCCGAACTTGCGCCCCTCCCTTACGATGCGTGTTACGGGGCTTCGTGGTCTTCCCCTTTCGATTGGCCTGGTTGTACTCAACTGCCTTCCGGACGAGTGCCTTTAGTGCTCGCTCATTCATTTTATCATGTCGAAGAAGTCAATCGCCCTCCACTGATTGCCTTCGAGGCCGGCGTTGAAGAGCTTGTCTGGATCAGGCAGGCTAGCGCCATGAACAAAAGTCAGCTTCACCTTTCCCTTGTGCGGGGTTGCAATCGCGACCATTCCATAGTGCTCCCACACGGGAGTACCCATCCACTTCCATTCCTCTGTGATCTCAGGATCCGCCTGGTGGATGATGGCACGGATCTCTTCGAAACGTTTGTCGCGCCAGTCGGTAAGGTCAGCGAAAGTTTGTCCACTTGTGCAGATGGGTTCTTCTCACTCTTCTTCATGCTTCAACGACCTCAGGTGTGTCCAATCCACGCCACTTTCTAACGAAACCGATATGAGGAAGGACACTGGAGTTGAGGCCACGGTTGGCCAGTACTCTCTCCACTCCCTCCAGGTCGGGCCGTGCTCCCCGGACCTCCCCGCGCATGTCCTCCTTGGTGAGCAGCTTGAAATCCTTCTTCGGGTTCTTCAGCAGCCTGTAGAAGCTCCTACTCCCTCCGCCACCGGAATCCCAAGATAAATAAGCCCTAGCGCGTGTCCCCTCACGACGCTGTCACTGCATGAGCCCGATGATGTTACCGTCTGCGTCTTTTACCCATGCCGTCAACTTACCCCCGCCGACATCTTTGACCGGTTGCTGTAATTGCGCGCCGGCGTCCAGGAGTAGTTGCACACTCTTCCTGATGTCGGTGACTTGCCAGTAGCCGACGGGCCCCGTCATGCCTTTGCTGTGGCCGTTGGGATCTAGACCTATCTCTTGTTCTCCCACTCTGAAGCCAACGTAATATGCCCCGTCCACGTAAGGCTCTGCACCCAAGAGCCGGCTGTAGAGTGTCTTTGCCCGGGCCACGTCTTTGACGGGAAAGACGAGCAATCTGATGCCCTGATCCATGAAATACTCCCCCTTATCACATCGATTGGGTTTCGCTCGTCCCTATGATGACGGATCTCGACCAGAGAATGTGACCGATGAGCGAACACGAATGGCTGGCCGGTTCAACGGGCTTATTCAGGCGTCGTAGCAAGACGGCCGCCGAAAGGGAATCGAAAGCGTCGCCCCGTAATTGGGCAAATCCGCGGGTCCGAGCCGATGAACTTTGGAGCCGAAGCCCGGAAGGCAGGTGGCGAACGTGGCGTGGTCCCTCAAGGGCACCTATTTTGAGAACTGCAACTGCAATATGGTCTGCCCGTGTACTACCTCCGGGCTCACCATGCCCGCCGACAATGAACGGTGCCGGGTCGTGCTCGCGTTCCACGTCGACTCCGGCAAAGTTGACGGGGTCGACGTCGGCAATCTGAGTGTGGCGGTGCTCGCCGACACGCCCCGAGAGATGCTGAGCGGCAAGTGGCGCGTCGGTGTGTTCATGGATGCCGCGGCGTCGCCGCAGCAGGCCGAGAAACTCGGCGCCGTGTTCTCCGGACAATTGGGCGGCCCGATGGCCGGCCTCGTCCCGCTGATCGGGGAGATGCTGGGCGTGGAAACGGTGCCGATCCGTTATCAGGACGACGGCCGCCGGCATCGCGTCACGATCGGCAGCGCCGTCGACATCGAGATCGAGGATTTCGTCCCGCCGCACAGCAACACGGGCGAGGTCTCGAAGCTCACCGGACTATTCCATCCCGCCAACTCGACGTTGACGATCGCCAGGGCCACGACGTCGCGGGTCAAAGCCTTCGGCCTCGAATTCTCAAACGACGGCAAGAACGGCCACTCCGCGCCGTTTTCGTGGGCCGCGTGACGGAAGCCCTGTAGGTAGCGGAGCCCAGGCTGATGCAGGCGGCCATTTTCTCGCGTGACCGGTCCGTTGTTGTCGCGGGCATCGCAGGGCTGACGGCGCTCGCGTGGCTTGACCTCTGGCGCCGGATCGGCGAGATGACGCACGATCCCGGCATGGGCGTGAGTATGGTTATGGTTATGCCGAGTGCGATCGCCTGGAGCATCCCGGATCTCCTGGCCGCCGGCGCCATGTGGAGCGTCATGATGGTCGCCATGATGCTGCCCTCGGCGACGCCGATGCTGCTCTTCTTTTCCGGCGCGCAGCGCGCGCAGCAACGGGCGGGAGCCATCGGAATTTCGGCGGGGCTCTTTGCGGCCGGATTTCTCTTGATGTGGGGCGCCTGGGCTTGGCTCGCGGCCGGACTCCAGTGGGCGCTGCAGGCGGGTCTCGTCCTGACCCCGCAATTGACGGTGGCGCGACTCCCTCTCGCCGCCGCGTTTCTCGTCGTGGCCGGCCTCTACCAGCTCACGCCGGTCAAGCACGCATGCCTCGCCCGATGCCAATCGCCGCTCGGCTTCCTGTTTACACGGTGGCGAAGCGGTGCTTGGGGCGCCGCGCTGATGGGCGTCCGCTACGGCGCCTACTGCGTCGGGTGTTGCTGGGCGCTCATGGGTGTGCTGTTCGTGGTTGGGGTGATGAACTTGCTGTGGGTCGCCGTGCTTGCCATCTTCGTCCTCCTGGAAAAGACGGCGCTACGGGGTCCCTGGCCCGGCCGCGTCACGGGCATCGCGCTGATCGCGTGGGCCCTGTATCTTCTGCGTGTGCCCGCGATGTAGCCTGGCAGCAAACTGCGGCAGGGGAGGCTGATCACATGGCGGTCCGCATTCTTCCGGTGGACGCCCGCGTCGTCACCTCGGATGTCCAGCAGGCGTTCGACGACGCGGCCAGGCGCGGTGCACCGAATCCGGCGCTCCTGCGGATCCTTGCCCGGCACCCCGGCGCGCTCAATGCGTTTTACGCTGGCTGGCAGGAGACGTTCTACGGCGGGATCGTCGACCATCCGCTGAAGGAGCTGATGCGCGTTCGGATGGCGCGCCTTCGGAACTGCGGGTATTGAAGCGGCGTCCGCTCCGCCGTGGCGGAGCAAATGGGCATTGATCAGGCCAAGATCGACGCGACCTGGGACCCGCGTGATCCGATCTTCACCGGACGCGAACGCGCGGCCCTGGAGATGGCCACGATGTTCACCGAGGACTACCGGGCCATCGGGGATCAGCACATGGAGCGCTGGAAAGAGCATTTCAGCGACGAGGAATTGATCGAACTCGGCGCGTCCATGGCGTTCGCCGACGGATTTGGCAAGCTTGTGGAGATGTTAGGCTTGGGACAGGCCGACCAGACTTGTCAGTACGAGATTTGAGTCGTCGGCATTATGGGAATGTGAGCGCGACGGGCTGACTTACCGCCCGGGGCCGAGCCGGAAGTTCGTGTAGTCGATCTCCAGCGACGCGTCGAACTTCGGTGTGTACAGGTACTGGTGGGTGAGGATCCAGGTTTCGTTCATTCTCGTGAACCGCTGTTCCGCGTCGAGGCGGCCCCATCCGTACTCCACCGTCCCCGAGGTGACGAGCCCGCGATCGTAGTCGACCCACGCCGTCAGTGACTTGACGTTGTCGGAAGGGTTTCGGGCCGTCCCCTGGACCAGATAATATCGACGTCCGTCCACTTCTCTTTCGCCCGTCACCTGAAAATTGAACTGGGCCAAGACCGCCTCGAGCGGCTGGCTGCTCTCGAACAGCTGTCCCACGGCCATCCGATTGGCAACCCAGCACATGGCGCTGGACCCCCCCTGATTGACCGTGAGGGTCTGACGGCCGCCCTCGATTTGCAGCGTGCCGCGGAACTCGCAGTCCGGCGCGGCGGTCACGGGCTTGTGGATCCGGAGCTTGAGGGCCGCGTCGGCGGACGCCGTCGCCGGCGCGTGCGCCTGCGCCGCGAGTACGCGATTCAGAACCTGGTCGGGCGTGGGGACGGCAGCCCCGCCGGCCGGCACGGGGCCGGCCTGGAGGATGCACACCGTCACGGCGAGCGCCAGAGCCAGCGCCGCGGCGGCGCGCGGCGGTTGCCGAGGTTCCATCCGCGTCTCCATGAGATGCCATCCCGTGTTGCGCCTTCAGTCCATGCTACACAAGTACAGTATCCCCGTAATCCGCGCCCCTCTGCTTGGAATCCGTTCAGGTCTTGGTACGTCTGTGCAGCCGTTTGGCTACAATTTGGCTAACGGGTGCGCCGTGGATGCGAAGGGGGGAGGCCGCTATGGTCAGGCTCGAGGAGATCGCGAGGCACGTGGACGGCAAGCGCGATGCCTTCGTGGCGCTGGCGGACCGGATTTGGCGACTCGCCGAGATCCGTTTCAATGAACACCAGTCCGCCGCCGCGCACGTCGCGGCACTGGAAGAAGAAGGCTTTCGCATTACCCGGAACCTGGCCGGAATGGAGACTGCCTTTGTCGCGGAATCCGGCGGAGGCGGTCCGGTGATCGGGTTCCTCGGCGAGTATGACGGATTGGCCGGGTTGAGTCAGGACGCCGGGGTTGCCGAGCCGCAGACCTCGACCCCCGGGGCCGTCGGCCACGGCTGCGGCCATAACCTGCTCGGCGCCGGGGCCGCACTCGCCGCCGTGGCGTTGCGCAACTGCCTGATGGCCGCCGGGATCAAAGGCACGATCCGATTCTACGGCTGTCCGGCCGAAGAGGGCGGCTCCGGCAAGACGTTCATGGCGCGCGCCGGCGCCTTCGACGACCTGGATGCCGCGGTCTCCTGGCATCCAGGTTGCTTCGTGGGGGTCATGTCGCGGAGCTCGCTGGCCAACTTTCAAGTCTACTGGCGGTTCGCCGGGCGCGCTTCCCATGCCGCCGGCGCGCCGCACCTCGGGCGCAGCGCGCTCGACGCGGTGGAGCTGATGAACATCGGCGTGAACTTCCTGCGGGAACACATGCCGGCGAGCGCGCGCGTCCACTATTCGATCACCGACGCGGGCGGCGTGTCGCCGAACGTGGTGCAGCCGCGGGCGGAGGTTTTGTACCTGATCCGGGCGCCGGAGGTCGGGCAGGCCCGGACGCTGTTCGACCGCGTGCGCAAGATCGCCGACGGGGCCGCGTTGATGACCGAGACAGAAGTCGATCTCGAGATCGACAAGGCCTGCTCCAACATCGTGCCCAACATGACGCTGGCCGCGGCGATGCACGACAATCTGACACGCATCGGCACGGTCCCGTTCGACTCACAGGACGTCGCCTTTGCGGAGCGGATCAGGGCGACGCTAACCCCGGACCACGTCGCCCACAGCATCGAGATGTACGGGACCCCGGAAGCCGCGTCGGCCGTGCTCTACGGCGCACCGGTGCCGCTGGATCCCACCCCGCGTCTCCTCGGCGGTTCCACCGACGTTGGCGACGTCAGCTGGATCGTGCCGACCGTCCAGATGTGGGGCGCCTGCTTTGCGGTCGGGACGCCGGGCCACTCCTGGCAGCTCGTGGCGCAGGGCATGTCGCCCGCCGCTCACAAGGGCATGGTCCACGCGGCGAAAGTGATGGCGGCCACCGCGTTGGACGCGATCCGCGACCCCGCCCTGCTGCAGCGCGCCAAAGCCGAGCTCAAGGAGCGGGTCGGCGGTGGGGGGTACAGGTGCCCGATTCCCGACGAGGTGGTACCTCCCCCGCTGCGGCGCCTACGTGGACGCGCAGATGACTAACGGGTGCAGCCGTTATGCTTCGCGCTCCTCGCGCCTGGCCGCCGAAGTCGACCAGGAAGATGCCGGCCAGCGCGGAAAACATGCGGCTGAGCATGAGAGGGGCCCCGAGCGGTCCCTCAAATCTTTTGCAGCCAATCCATTCGTGCACGTGACGGTCCAGCGGCGACCAGCTTCGCCCGCACTGCCGATCACCGCCAGGGTGCGGGCAAGAAGGTGACACCACACGATCGCCAAAGATAACCGAAAGGAGCGGACAGCGGGGTCTGACGCGACCGTACCTGTCGTCCACGCGAATCATCTGACCTTCCTCCCGGAGCCTACGGCCCCGCGGTTCTTCCTGTGGTCGGCCTCCCCGGCAAATCCGATCGGTCCCGTGCCTGCCGTCTCAGCTCTCCTGGTCCATGGAACTCCGGCAAAGGCTAGGATCGTAGACGAGTCCCTTGCCGCACGAGAACACGAAGGGACGACGATCCCGCTGCTCGAGGCGCTCCCTCTCCTGGCCGCCGTGACGAGCGAGGAAGCCGAGCGCGCACCGGCATCGGTCGCAGCCTGGAGCTACGCCGCGAAACTCGCCCTTGAACTCATCGGACGCGAGCGCGTGGTGCCGCGGCTGCAGCCGCGACCAGACGGCGGAATGGAGGCGCGCTGGGGTATCGCGCTCTCGCTGTCCAACGATGCCGACCGCGCGAAGACGCTGGCACAGGTGTTTCCGCCTGCGGCCCACGCGGTGCCCGTGGTGGCGGAGGCCCCGGCCGTGCGTGGGCGCGGCCGAACGGGCTCCGCCACGCGGGTCCCGGTCTGGGCGCCGGACGCACTCCTCCGCACCTTTCTCGACATGGCGGCGGACGGGATCTTGCGCGCGGCTGCTGTACCGGGCGGCACGCGGCACGGTGGAGCACCCCGGCAGAAACGCGAGGCGGCCCCGCTTCCATGGGAACAGAGATTCGTGGCCGCGCTGACGTCGAGAGACGCAGCGTTCGAGACGGTCGGCTTCCGCGACCGCGGGTTGCTCGACGAGGTGATGAACTGGAGCCGGCCGGCGCTCGGCGTCGAGCCCGGCGCTGCACGCGCATGCCTGCGGCTTGAGCTGCCGGAAGTTAAAGGAGACAAGACGGACGCAGCCCGATCCCCGGACGGCCGCGCCGCCGGCCCGTTCCACCTCCGCTATTTCCTCCAGGCGCCCGATGACCCCAGCCTCCTTGTCCCGGCCGGCGAAATCTGGAACACGCGCGGGAAGGCGTTGCGACACCTGGGGCGCGTTTTTGAGGAACCGCAGGAGCGTCTCCTCCGGGCTTTGGCCATTGCGGCGCGCGTGTTCCCACCGATCGAGCGAAGCCTTCGCGAGACTCGACCGGCGGGGGTGATGCTGGACTCCGGAGAGGCTTGGACATTCTTGACCGAGGCCGCGCCGGTTTTAGGCGAGGCCAGCTTCGGCGTCATCCTGCCGGCCGAATTCACGCGTTCGGGACGGCGGCGCCTCCGGCTCCGCATGCGGATCAGCGGCGGAGCCGCACCGGCGGGCGTCGCTGCTGGAGCTGCACGCGGCCTTTCGCTCCAAGGGCTACTCGCCTTCCGGTGGGAGGCGGCGCTCGGGGATGACGCGCTTTCTCCGGCCGATCTGGCTGCGCTCGCCCGGCTCAAGGCGCCACTCGTGCGCTGGCGGGGACAGTGGGTCGCGGTGGATCCCTCGGAACTCAAGGAGGCTCAGCGGTTCCTGCGTGAGGGAGAGGGCCGGTTGCCTGCTGCGGATGCGCTCTCGGCGGCACTCGCCGGGTCGACCCGAAGCGCCTCCACGGCCATCCCGGTTGACGTCGTGCCGAACGGTGACTTCGCGGGCGTGCTCAGCCGGTTGCAGGCCGGAGCCGGCGACATCACACTACCGGCCGCGCACGGCCTGCACGGCACGCTGCGTCCCTATCAGGAGCGCGGTGTCGCCTGGCTGTGGTCGCTGGCATCGCTGGGTCTCGGAGCGTGCCTAGCCGACGACATGGGCCTTGGGAAGACGGTCCAGGTGCTCGCATTCCTGCTCGCGCGGCGGCAGGCGGCGCCGGAGGACGCCAAGCCCAACCTGATTGTGTGTCCCACGTCCGTCGTGGGGAACTGGGAGCGTGAACTCACCCGGTTCGCTCCATCGCTGCCCATCTTGCGCCATTACGGGACGGAGCGCGCACGGTCTCCGGAGGCGTTCGCAGACGGTCAGGCCGGAGCCGTCGTGCTGACCACCTACGGCCTGCTCCGCCGCGACGCCGAGGTGTTGTCCGCGGTCGACTGGGCGGTGGCAGTGCTCGATGAGGCGCAGAGCATCAAGAACGCGGCGTCCCACACCGCCCGGACGGCGCGGGCGCTGCGCGCGCAGCATCGCTTCGCGCTGACCGGCACGCCGGTAGAGAACCGGCTCGCAGAACTCTGGTCCATTCTGGAATTTGCCACACCGGGGCTCCTCGGCCGCCTCGAGACGTTCCGCCATCACTACGCGGTGCCGATCGAGCGGTACCGGGACGAGGAAGCCGCGGAGCGGCTCCGGCGGATCGTCCACCCGTTCATCCTGCGCCGGCTCAAGAGCGACCCGGCGGTGATCCAGGACCTGCCGCCTAAGAACGAGATAAAGGTCGTCTGCTCGCTGACCAGGGAGCAGGCCACGCTCTACCGGGCGGCCGTGGACGACGCGATGCGGACGATCAAGGAATCCGAAGGCATCCAGCGGCGAGGCCGCGTGCTCGCGCTCATCACCGCCCTCAAGCAGATCTGCAACCATCCCGCGCAGTACCTGGGCGAGTCGGCGCCGCTCGCCGGCCGATCCGGCAAGCTCGCCCGGCTTGGGGAGATGCTGGAGGAAGTCCTCGCCGGCGGCGACCGCGCGCTCATTTTCACCCAGTTTCGCGAGACGGGCGACCGGCTGGTCGCCTACCTCAGCGACCTGCTCATGACGGAGGTGCTGTTCCTGCACGGCGGTGTCCCGCGAGCGGCGAGGGAGGGGATGGTGCAGCGCTTCCAGGAGGATGAGCGGGGCCCGCGCGTCTTCGTACTCTCACTCAAAGCCGGCGGAACGGGGCTCAACCTCACCGGAGCGACCCGTGTGTTCCACTTCGATCGCTGGTGGAACCCCGCAGTCGAGGACCAAGCCACGGACCGTGCCTACCGGATCGGGCAGAAGAGGGCCGTCCAGGTGTACAAGCTCCTTGCCGCCGGCACGGTGGAAGAGAAGATCGATCGCATGCTGGAGGACAAGCGCGATCTCGCCTCGCGGATCGTGGGCGCGGGCGAGCACTGGATCACGGAGCTGGACGACGCCGCGCTGCGCGAGCTCTTCACCCTGTCGGCCGACGCCGTCGTGGCGGCGGACGAGGGGAACGGAGCGTCCGCCCGCGCGCCCCGGCCCGCGAATTCGCTGAGCCTACGGCGTGCGCCGGCACCGCGCCGGCGAGCCCGCCGCCCCAGCCTCACCGCGAGGGTTTCGTCGTGAGCCGACGTGGCCGCACCGAGTATTGGGAGCCCTGGGACGGCTCGGGCTGGTATCCGCCGGCACCGCCGAAGCAGCCTCCTCCTGCGCACGGCATCAAGGTCAAGAAAATCGCGACGACTTGGTGGGGCCAGCGCTGGATCGAGGCGCTGGAGAAGGTCTCGCGGGAGTACGCGAATCGCCTCGCGCGAGGCCGGACGTATGCCCGCGCCGGCCGCGTGCACGACCTCGAGATCGCCTCGGGCAAAGTCTCCGCGCACGTCACCGGCTCGCGGCCGACCCCGTACAGGGTGACGCTGCACCTTCGCAGTTTCTCCTCCGCCGTCTGGGCCAAGGCCCTGGCCGCAATGGCCAGGGAGGCGATCTTCGCCGCCCAGCTCCTCGCGGGGGAGATGCCGAAGGACATCGACAAGGCATTTCAGGCCGTCGGCGTCAGCCTCTTCCCCGTCAAGCGGGACGATCTGAAGACCGAATGCTCCTGTCCGGATTGGGCGAACCCGTGCAAGCACGTTGCGGCGACGCATTACGTCTTGGGTGAAGCGTTCGACAGAGACCCCTTTCTCCTGTTCGAGCTCCGCGGGCAGACCCGGGCGCAGGTGCTCGACGCGCTGTGCCGGCTGCGGGCCGGCGCGGGTGCAACCGAGCGGGCCAAGGGTCGTGCGACCGCCGCCACAAGCGTGTCACTGGACAAGACCGCGGCCGAGGGCTTTGAGCGATTCCGCGCGCGCCTCACATCACTTCGCTTTCGGATCGACGCACCAGCGGTCCATGCGGCTGTCCTACGCCAGCTCAGTGCGCCGCCCTCGTGGTCGCTTCATGAATCCCCCGCGGAGGCTCTCGGCGCCGCGTACGAAGCGGGGGGCACTCTGGCCCGACACCTCGCTCTCGCCGGCAACGGCAGGATGACAGGTAGCGAACCCCACGGCCGTTGACCGTATTGATCCCAAGGCCGACATTTCAGTACAGTATCCGTGTACAGATAGGGAGCGTGATAGCACGGGCTCCTCCATACGTCGCCCACGGTGGCGATTGTCGTGCTCGCTGGACTCCTGGTGGGGGAGATGCTGGGATTCTACGAGCTGGACACCACGAGGGTGCTGTTCTTGCTGGCGGGAATCGCTTTCCTCGCCTACCACTTCTACGGGCACCCGGCTCACCCGGTCTCGTCCTTCCTCAGGCTCTTCGCCCACAGTACACTCGCCTTCATCCCGACAACCCACGCCGTGATCACCGGCGCGCACCATTAAGCTGGTCGTGTCGGGTTCCGGACCGTCGACGTGGCTCTGGGCAGGTTTCACGTGAGAGGCCAGCGCAGGAGTCGGAACGGCCCACCGACTGCGGAGGTTATTGTTCATGCCTATATATTGTGACTACAAGATACCACGCGGGCTGGAGCGTGTCCGCGTCGAGCGCGACAATGTAGGCCGCGACGTAGCCCCCCATAGCCCCTCAACCTGAGCCGCATGCAATACTGAGAAAGGAGTTCTCCGAGCAGTGACCTGGCAATAGATATGCTTGGGCGCCGCATCGAAATACCGGACGAGTGCCGGGCATAGTCCCTCCATCCCTCCCGACCGGTACCAGTGGCCCTCGCGATCCTCGCGCGCCCACTCCAGGACGAATCGGTACCCCAACCCGGGGCTCTCGTGGTCGCCGAACGTCACCGTGAACGGCTGCCGCGGCCGCAACCCCGCCCCTTGAAGGACCCGATCGATAATCTCTGGCGCCCGCGCGACGAACGGTTTCGCCCAGAGCCCTCTTTGCGAATCGTCGAACACCCATCCCCCATCGTGCCAGTAGGCCTTGATCGTGTTCAACACATTGCCCAACCGCGCTCCTCCCTGCTGCCCCCCCTCGGCGTCGTACACGTGCGACTCTGTCGCATCCGGCCCCTCCACGACATGAAGTCGGAGTCTGTCCTCAGGCGTCAGGCTCATGAGCGTCTCCTCCCTCGCACGCCGTGACCCAGCGTCCACCTCTCACCGAAAAGCCAAAAACCCGGCACCTGGGTTCCGGCCGGGTTCGCCATTCGCTCCCCGCCGCCCAGGCGACCATCTACGGGCGGCGGATCATCGCGTCCGAAAGGACGCGGCTCGCGATAGCGTTCCAAATCGACTTGTCCCCGCCCCCCGCGTCCGATGGAGCGAATCGTAGCGGCGATCAGCCTTGTGTTCCAAACCATTGGGGCAGGTCCGAGGTGGGTTGTGAATGCACAATCAGGAGCGGCTAGTGTCAGCGGAGGGCGTTCGGCCTCCCCGACGTCCAATCCTGCTCGACAGGCACCCTTGTGTACCGCCGCGCGGTGTTTGCGCGGCCTGGTAGATAATACCGGGGTGCGGCACCTACAGGCGCCCGGGCACGTCATGGGCCTCGGTCACGGCGGCGGAGCCTCCATTTTGCGGGACGCGACCCGCGGGTTGTCGCCGTCCCTCATGGGGAACGCCTCGAAGACCCGCTGCAGATGCCCCGGGGACGCGGTTTGAATCGTTTAAGCACTCTACCACGCGACGAGCCGCGCGCGCTGCGGCACGACGTTGTACCCGTGGCCCGCCACCGTGTCGATGGCGTCCATCTGCACGTCGATCAAGAACGTCCGTATTCCCAGATCAACATCGCGCCGTCGCGTTCTCGCGGTGATGGCGACTTGCACCGGCTGGGCGCGCTCCCTGCCGAACGAACGCCCAACCCGAAGGCACATAGCGAGGACCGTCGGGTCGGCTGCCGCTCCTTGCCCGATCACGTCGTGACGTCTTGCCTGGAGAGACCTGAACTCCGGAGAAATCCAATGGGGTCGTGCCGCCCAGGTCGTCTCGCGGCTCCGACCACGTCTTCGTTGGACCCTAATCACGGATTTCATCTTGGTAAGAGTTGTCCTTGCCGATGGTTCATGAGCATGAATGGCCCTAGCAATTTCTCCGGCCGTGAGTGGCCCCGGGCCTATGCGGAGCGCCCGGTCAATCCGCTCGGGCAATCCCGTCATTCGCGTTCTCCTCCCGAATCTCTGCCGTCAAATTGGATTCACGGCGAGCAATGTCGGGGGGAGTGAATGTTCAAGAGCGGAGGCTAAATAGTATTCGAGACACATTTATCGAAAATTTCCACTTGGACGTAGATTATGGCGATCCTGTTCTCAAGGCTCCAGTCGACCTAACGAGGAATAACGTCCTCGACAAGGAACAGCTTCGAGCATTTGAATGTGGCAGTTTCCGTTAAATGCTATCGCGCCTTGTTCATGGACGCCTGAGGAATCTCAAGTAGAAAGCTGCGAACACCAAGACAATGCCAATATTCACTGTCAGCCGTTCCCAGAATCGGTTTCTGAAGAACATGAAATCTACACCGACTATGACCGCTGCCATCGCCACCACGTAAAACACGACAGCTACCTGTCTGCCCATTTCAGCTTATATTATCACAGTGGCCGCGCTGAAGGCGGCGAGGTGGACATCGTCCGGCCACGGGTCGTGGTCGCCGCGCATACTGGCTCCCTGCGCCCCGTCCCCTGGGGCACCGTCGTCAGGAGCCGAGGATAAGGGACTTGTGCGCGCCTCGGCGATTAGTTCTCTATCCGGGGTGAGCCTCTGCTTTTCTGGCCCATTTCCCGGCTGGCTAGGTTGCGAAAGTCCTTATTTTACTAGGTCTGGAGCGGGAAA
>DASYZR010000079.1 GCA_035945995.1 bacterium | reverse complement strand
CGCGCTCGACGACGCGAACGCCCGGTTCATCGAGATCGTCCGGGAACTTCAATCCCCAGCCCGCGCTTCCCGACACGAGCGCGAACGGCGTCTGCGGGACGCGGGGATCCATCGGCTAGAGGTGCCGCCCGCCGGTCACTTCGATCACGGCGCCGGTGACATAGCTCGCGAGGTCGCTGGCCAGAAACAGCGCGACGTTGGCGACCTCCTCCGGCGTCCCGATCCGGCCGAGCGGCGTGCCGGCCACCCGGTCCTTGAGGATCTCCTCTCCCATCGCGCGGGTCATCGGCGTATCGATGAGGCCCGGCTGGATCGCGTTCGCGCGGATGCCGTAGCGCGCGTACTCCCGCGCGGTCACCTTGGTCAGCGCCACGATGCCCGCCTTGGCGGACGCATAGTTCGCCTGACCGAAGTTGCCGATCTTGCCGGAGATCGACGACATGTTCACGATGGCGCCGCCGCGGCCGGCCTCTCTCATCCGCGGCGCGACCGCGCGCGTGCAGAGGAACGTACCCTTGAGGTGGATGTCGAGGACCAAGTCCCAGTCCTCGTCGGTCATCTTCCGGATCGTGGCGTCACGCGTCACGCCCGCGTTGTTGACGAGGACATCGATGCGCCCAAACGCCGCCTGGGCGCGCTCGGCGGCGGCGGCGACGTCGGCGGCCGCGGCGACGTCGGCGTGGAGCACCTCGGCCCGGCGGCCGAGGCCGCGAACGATCCCGGCCGTGTGCGCGGCCGCGGCGTCGTTGAGATCGACCACCGCGAGATCCGCACCCTCCTCGGCGAAGCGCGTCGCGATCGCGCGCCCGATGCCGGACCCCGCCCCCGTCACGAAGGCGACCCGGCCGGCGAGCAGCGGCGTCATCGCCCGGCCTCCGGCGCGGCGGCCCGCGGCGCGCGGACCCGCACGAGGATCGGCATGGTGCCTTCCTGAACGACCTCGCCCCGCTGGTTCACGAGCGCCATCTGCCGCTCGAGCACGCCGGTGTCGCCGCGGGAGGTGAGGCGCTTCGACACGACCCGGACGCGCAGCCGGAGGGTGTCGCCGATGAACACGGGGGCGCGAAACTTCCACTCGACGCTCAACAGGGCGACGGTCGTCTCGCCGAACAGCCCGAGCCGTGTGGAGAGGCCGGTCGCCAGCGCGATGCCGAACACGCCGTGGGCGATGCGCTGACCGAACCGCGTCCCCGAGGCGAACACGGCGTCGGTGTGGATCGCGTTCCAGTCGCCGGATAGGGCGGCGAAGCCGACGACATCGGCCTCCGTCACGGTCCGCCCGGGGCTCTCGAACTCCGCCCCGACCTCCACGTCCTCGTAGTACATGCTCATCGATCGCCTCCCGCGTCCTGCACCCTCGGGCCGTGACGGCGAACCCGCCCGGCCCGCGTCAACGCCGCCGACGGCGCTTCGAGCGGCGACGCCGCGTGGCCGTCCCCGGCACGGCGGCCGGCGTGACGTGCCCCGGCCGGCTGCTCAGTTCGGCCAGCCGCCGGACGCTGCGGCCGTGCACCTGCATTCCCTCGCGCTCCCGCTGTTTGCGCCGCTCGCGGCGCGCCGCGTGGGGATCGGGCGCGGGCTCGGCGCGCGTCATGCCACGCGAATGGTCACCACGGCACGGGGCAGGGCCCAGGTCGCCGGGCACGTACCGGCCCGCGGGGCGCCGCCGAGCGCATCCCGCGCCGTCATCCGACAACGTCCCGGAATACCCGCAGGAAGTTGAGCCCCAGCAGTTTGCGCAGCTCCGTCTCGCTGAACCCGTGCTGCGCCAGGCACACGGTGAGGTTCGGCCAATCGCGAAAGTCTTCGAACCCGTTGAGATGGTAGTCGGCCGTCAGGCGGTGCTCCACCGCGCGGAAACCGTCCCAGCCGAAGGTGCCGGCCCGGCGTTTCGGCATGTCGGGCGGATAGACAATCATCGACTCCGTCCCGGGTCCCGGCCCGGCCTTGTCGGTGCCGATGCCGACGTGATCGATGCCGCAGACGTCGACGAGGTGCTCGATGTGCGCGGCGAAGTCATCGAGGCCCGGCTCCTTCTTGTCGGAGATGAAGCCCGGGATGACGACCACGCCGAAGTAGCCCCCGCGGTCGGCGATCGCCCGCGCGAGCTCGTCGGTCTTACCCCGATCGTGGTAGCAGACGGCCTTGCTCGCGGAGTGCGAGACGATGACCGGCGCCGCCGAGACGCCGAGGGCGTCCCAGCCGACCTGTTCGCTGCAGTGGCTCACATCCACGAGCGTGCGAAGATCGTTGAGCCGCCGCACCACCTCGCGCCCGAAATGCGAGAGGCCGCCCTGGTACGCTTCCGTGCAGCCGTCGCCGGCGAGGTTGCGGAGATTGTAGGTCAGCTGCACCATGCGCACGCCGAGGTTGTGGAAGTGATTGATCCGGTCCAGGGCGTCCGCGTAGGGCGTCGTGTTCTGAAAGTCCAGGATGAGGCCGTGCCTGCGGGCCGCGTGCGTCCGCTCGATGTCGGCGGCGGTGCGGCACAGCACGAGGTCGCCGTCGAGCGCCTCCATGACGGCGTGGGCCTGGGCGAGCCGGCGGTTCGCCGTCTCGTAGGCCTCGCTGATTCGGTGCGCGCCCGAATACGTGCCGCAGGCCACCGTGACGCCGGAGGCGTGCCAGAATTCGAGATACTGCTCGCGCGCCGCCGACGAGGACAAGAGTTCCTGCACCGCCAGGTCGACGAGCAGCGGCTGCGCCTCGTCGCGGGCCATCTTGCGCGCGTGCAGGTCCGCGACCGCCGCGCGCATCCGGTCCGTGAACAGGAAGCCCGTCGTGGCGGGCGGCTGCTGGCTGTCGACGACCAGGGCTTCGTGATGGAGCGTTCGCGCTTCGTCGGGGGTCAGCGTGGGCCCGGCGCGCGGCATGTCCACACCTCCGAGGACGATGACGGCATGCCGCGCCGGCCGCCGCCACGGGCGGATGGCGCGAAGTGCCGGTGGCGTGGACTTCTCGTCCTGGCCGGGGCGGCCCTCTGTTCGCGCCGTCACTTCAAGGACCCCGTCCGCGCGGCGTGGTATGAAGGCGGATATGACGCGACGCCGACGCACGCGATCCAAGGCATCACCCGCCCGCATCCCCGCGCGGCCCCGCCGGGCTCGATCGCGGCCCGCAGCACCGCGGCCGTCCACCGGCAGCCTGGCCGAAGTCCTGAAGTTTCAGGAGACATCGACGGCCGCGCTTCGCGCGGTCAAGATGCCGATGGCCACCGAGCCGTCGTTCCTCTTCAAGCCGTAGCGCGGCCGGCGGCGATGGCGAGTCCCCTCTTTGCGACGATCCACGAGTTGCGCGACGGTTTGCGCCGGCGGCGCTTCTCCTCCCTGGAGCTGACCCGGCTTTCGCTCGACCGCCTCGAATCGCTCGGCCGCCCGCTCAACGCGTACGCGACGCTGCTCCGGACACGTGCACTGCGGGAGGCGCGCGCCGCCGACGCGGCCCTGGCGCGGGGCCACGCCGGCCCGCTCACCGGGATTCCGTACGGCGCCAAAGATCTGCTCGCGGCCCGGGGGGGCCCGACGACGTACGGGGCGCCGCCGTGGAAGCGGCAGGTGCTGCCGTTCGACGGCGCCGTGATCGAGCGGCTGCGCGCGGCGGGCGCCGTGCTCGTCGCGAAGCTCGCGATGATCGAGCTCGCCGGCGGCGGCGGCTACCGGTGGCCCTCCGCTTCTCTTCAGGGCCCCGGACGCAATCCATGGAATCCCGAGCACTGGTCCGGCGGTTCGTCGAGCGGCACCGGCGTCGCGGTCGCGGCGGGCCTCGTGCCGTACGGCATCGGGTCCGAGACGTCCGGGTCGATCCTGTCGCCGTCGTCCAACTGCGGCGTCACCGGACTCCGGCCGACGTACGGGCTGGTCAGCCGGTACGGCGCGATGGCCCTGTCGTGGACGATGGACAAACTGGGACCGATGTGCCGCACCGCGGAGGACTGCGGCATCGTGCTCGAGGCGATGTCGGGCGCGGACCCGCGCGATCCTGCCTCCGCCGGCCGGACATTTCGCATGCCGCGCCGGCGCCGGCCGCTCCGCGCGCTGCGCATCGGGTATGCCGTCGAGGATTTCGAGACCGCGCATCCCTCCGTGCGCGCGACGCTCCGGACGGCGCTCGAGGCGTTCAAGAGCCTGGGCGCGCGGACCGTACGCGTGGTGCTCCCGGCCCTGCCGATCGACTCGCTCGCCCGGATCATCATCCGGGCCGAGGGGTCGGCGTCGTTTCAAGATCTCATCCGCACCGGCCGCGCGGCGCTGCTGGCCGACCAGCGCCAGGCGATCGGGCTGCGCGCCGGCATGCGAGTGACCGCCGTCGATTACATCGACGCGATGCGCGTCCGGCGGCTCCTGCAGGAGGCGTTCGCCGACCTGTTTCGACGCGTCGACGTCATCCTGGCTCCGGCGCGCCCCCGCCCGGCGCTCCGCATCGACGAACCGATCGACGCCGAGTGGCGGCCGGTGGGCGCAAAACGCCGCGGGCCGGGGGGCATCCCGGTCGTGGCCGGCAACGCCGCGCTCACCCCGGCGGGGAATCTCGCCGGGCTGCCCGGGCTGGGGATCCCCTGCGGCTTCAGCACGACCGGACTGCCGATCGCCGTGCAGCTCGTCGGCCGGCCGTTCGAAGAAGCGACGTTGATCGGTCTCGGACGCGCCTATCAGGAGAGCACCGACTGGCACCGGCGAATCCCGCCGGGATGCGCCTAGGCCGGGGCCGGTCAGGCGCGGCGGAGCGCGCCGCGGGCGTGCGCCTCGGCCAGCGTCTGAAAGACCTGGGCGCTCACGTGGATGCCGTCGTAGAATCGCTCCAGACTGAGATTTTCGTTGGGGCTGTGGTTGTTCTCGTCGGCGTTGGCGTACGGCACGCCGATGTGGTCGACGCCGAGCACGTCCGGCCAGACGGCGTTCGGCAGGCTGCCGCCGCTCGATAGGTTGAGCACCGGGTCCAGGCCGCGATACGCCCGGATGGCCTCCGCGATGACCCCCACGGCGGGATGGTCGGGCCGCGTGCGCGTCGCCTCCATCGTGCGCGACCCGCGGACCTGCACGTGGACGCGCGGGTCCACGCCGGCGACGTGGCGCTTCACCTTCTCGTAGATGTCGTCGATCCGCTGGTCCACGACGAGCCGCATGTCGATCCGGCACTCTGCCCGGGCGGGGATGATCGTCTTTGACCCCGGCCCGACATACCCGCTCACGAAGCCCTGAATGTTGACGTAGGGTTCGAGCATGATCCGGCGCCAGTACGTCGGCCCGTCGATCGCGAGCGTCGGCAGACCCATCGTCGCCGCAAACGCCTGGGGGTCGAAGTCCAGGGTGGCGAGGATCCGTTCCTCCGCCGGCCCCACGGGCCGGACGTCGTCGTAAAACCCCTCGATCAGCACGCGGCCGTTCGGGTCGACCATCGTGGCCAGCAGGTGCACGAGCATCCAGACGGGGTTCGGGGCCACGCCGCCTTTGTTCCCGGAGTGGTTGTCGCGGTCGGCGCCCTGCGCAACGAGCGTCAGCCCGAGGTTGCCGCGGTTGCCGAGAGAGATCACCGGCCGCCCCGACGGATGCAGGCCGCCGTCGGAAATGTACACCAGGTCGGCGGCCAGCATCTCCCGATGCTCCTCGGCGAAGATCCGCAGGCTGCGCGAGCCCGATTCCTCCTCGCCCTCGAACACAAACTTGACGTTGATCGGCGGGCGCCCCGCCGTCTCGAGCCAGGCGCGCGCGGCCAGCACGTGCGCGAGCAGCTGGCCCTTGTTGTCGCCCACGCCGCGGCCGTAGATCCGCCCCCCGCGGATCTCAGGCGCAAACGGCGGCGACTCCCAGAGGTCGAGCGGCTCCGGGGGTTGCACGTCGTAGTGCCCGTAGCAGATCAGCGTGAACGCCCGCGGGTCGCCGGCGATCTCTCCGTAGACCACGGGCTGGGTCGGCGTCTCGACGATCCGGGCGGGAATGCCGCAGTCCGACATGATGCCGGCGAGGAGGCGCGCGCACTCGCGGACGCCGGCGTCCTGCGCGCTGACGCTCGGCTGGCGCACGAGCCGCATGAGCGTCGCGAGCTCATCCTCGCGATGCTCGGCGATGAACGCATGGACCGGCCGGACCGACATCGCGCCCTCCCGTTACCGGATCGCACCGATGTCCCGGAACCTGGCGTCGAGGCGCCGGCGCGACAGCACGACCTGCACCGTGCGACCCTCGCCGATCTTCTCCCGCTCGTTGTGCGCTTCCACGCGGCAGTGGATGCGCCGTCCGTCGACGCGGTCGAGGACCGCGCGGGCCCGCACCCGGGCGCCGGCCGGGGTGGGGGCCAGATGGACGACGTCGATCGCGTAGCCCACCGCGTCCTCGTCCTCGTCAAGAAACGGCAGGATGGCCTTGCGCCCCGCTTCTTCCATGTGCTTGATCATCATCCACGTAGCGTACACCGGGTGGGTCGCCCCGAGCTCGTCGAAGCGCACGGTCATCGCGTCGGTCACGGTCAGTTCGACTTCGGCCGCGGTACCCGGGATCAAGCCGTCGCGCATCGTCGCCCCCGCGGATCATAGCACAGCGGGCCGCGCCGTCACCCCCGGCGGAACCCGCCACGATCGGGGCCGCCGGGCGTGTTGCCCGGCGGCCCCGAGGCCTTGCCGCGGGCAGATGCTATTGCGAGTAGGTCGCGCGGATCCTCTGCGCCGTGTTGTTCGGGCTGATCAGCAGATCGACGGTGTCGCCCGGCCGAAGCGCGCCGAGCGCGACCGATCCGCCGCCGCCGTTCGCCGTGTTAGTCCGGGTGATGACCGTGGACCCGGTCACGACGTACCGCGAGATCACGCCGTTGTGGCTCACGACGATCAGGCCCGGCGACCCGGGATCCACGGGGAGACGCACGGCGACGAGCGTCCCGACGACGTGCTGCACGGCGGGCCCCGGCGCGTACGTCCGAGACGGCGGCAGCGCGCCGCTCCCGCTGATGACGGTCACGGTGGTCGAAGCCGCGTCCCAGTTCACGGTCGCGCCGAGCGCCTGGCTGATGAACCGGAGCGGGACCATCGTGCGGCCCGCCACGACAAGCGGCGGCACGTCGATGATCTCCGGCCGTCCGTTCACCATCGCCTGGGTATTGCCGATCACGAGAGAGACCCCGGTGGCCCCGCGCTGCGCGAGCACGGTCTGCGTCCGGTCGTCCCAGGCCACGGTGGCACCGAGGCGCTCGAACACGCCGCGCAGCGGCACGAGCACGCGGCCGTTGTCGATCTGCGGAGGGACGTCGAACGCGACCGGCTGGCCGTCTACGAGCACGTGCACGTAGGGCGCCGGAGTTTGGGCGCCGCCCGGCGCGCCGACCGCGAAGATCACGGCCAGTGCGAGCAGGGCGCCGGCGGAAACGTAGCGTCTGTTGCGCATGGATCACAACCTCCTCACTGGCGCTGAACGCGCCGAACAGAAACGCACGAAGGGGAGCCACTGCCCCCTTCCGATGAGTCAGTTCTAGTAACTACCCCCGGCGGCTGGTTGCGAAACCTCGAGTTCGGCGCGTCTCCCGAGCCATCCCGACCGAGCAATCCCGACGATGTTACACGGCCAACAGGGAGCCTCCGGCGGCCCGCCGAACCTGATGCCCACCGCTGACCCGGCCCGCTCAAGTCCTCGAGGGGGGATATCAATGCGTCCGATCGGCCGCCGGCTCGTCTCCGGATGCGTCGCGCTCGCCGTGCTCGCGATGCCCGTGCTCGCACTCGGCGCACCCGGCGCCGGGCCAACGTTCACCTTCGCGCGGGGGCAAGAAAGCGAAACGCTCGACCCCGAACGGACCACCGCGACCTCGTCCGCCGAAGTCGATTACGTCCTGTACGACACCCTGACCTCGCTGGATTACGACAACACCGTCAAGCCCGGGCTGGCCGAAAAATGGGCGATCTCGCCGGACGGGAAGATCTACACGTTTACGCTGCGGCGGGGCGTGCGCTTCGCCTCCGGCAAACCGCTCACGTCCGCCGACGTGAAATTCACGCTCGACCGCTGGCGGACGCTCAGGGGCTCGCCCACGGCCTTCAACATCTCGCCGGTCGACAGCGTGGACGCCCCGAACCCGCAAACGGTCGTCCTCCACCTCAAGGAACCCTTGTCGATCCTCCTGATCAACCTGGCCGGATACGCGGCGAGCATCTTGAACGCCGACGCCGTCACCAAGGCAGGCGACGACTACGGCACCGGCGCCGGCAAGGTCGACGGCACCGGGCCGTTCGTCCTGCGGGAGTGGGTGCGGAACGACCGGCTGGTTGTCATCCGCAACCCCAGCTACGCGTGGGGCCCGCCGATCTACAGGAACCAGGGGCCCGCCCATCTCGGCACCATCGTCTTCAAGGTCATTACCGAGGACACGCCGCGCCTCGCCGCCGTCCAGGTCGGCGACGCCCAGTTCGATCCCAACGTGCCCGGCCAGGAGGTGGACCGGCTCACGCGCGAGGGCAAGCTACAGGTGATCCGGTACAGCGACCTCAACACCGCGTTCATCGGTTTCAAGCTGGGGCACAAGCCGCTCGACGATCCGAAGGTCCGCGAGGCGATCAACTACGGGATCAACAAGCAGGAACTGATCGCCGGCGCCTACTACGGCCTGGCCGACGAGGCGTTCGGTCCGCTGGCCCCGGGCACGCCGGGATGGTGGAGCGGGGTCAAGAATATCGGGTATCACTACAACCCGAGCACGGCGAAGCGGCTGCTCGACGAGGACGGTTGGAAGCAGCCCCGCTCAGGGGCGACGCGGCAAAAGAACGGCCAGCCGCTCTCGCTGCTCTTCCTCTGGACGCCGGGAGGCAGTTTCGACAGTGTCGTGCCCCTGGTCCAGGCGGAGCTGGCCGGCGTCGGCGTCAACGTCCGGACGCAGCAACTGGAGTGGACCGCGTTCCTGGCGGCGCTGCGCGCCGGGCAGCACGACATGTTCCTCATCAACGTGCGGTACACGACGCCCGACGTGCTGTACTTCTACTTTCACAGCAAACAGCGGCCGGCGCCGAATCGGTTCGATTGGGCCGATCCCGAGACCGACCGCCTCCTCGAGGCGAGCCGGTCGAGCACCAGTGAAGCCGAGCGGATGGCGGCCTACCAGAAGCTGCAGCAGATCATCGTGGGCGACGCGATCTGGGTGCCCCTTGTGCACGAGAAGCGGGTCGTCGTCGCCTCCAAGCGGCTGCTCGTCCCGAAGATGCACGCCAACACACTGTACAAGATGCTGGATCTCGAGCTGAAATAGCGACGCCTCTCCACGCCGGCCGGTCGCCATGATGGCATCGTACATCGCGGGCCGCCTCGTTCAGGCGGTACCGGTGCTGTTCGGCGTGTCGGTGCTGGTATTTCTCATCTTGCACCTGACGCCCGGCAACCCGGCGCTCGTCGTCGCCGGCCCCGACGCGCCTCCGTCGGTGGTGCGCGACATCGAGCGCTCGCTCGGCCTCGACCAGCCGTTGTATGTCCAGTACGCGCGGTACGCCGGCCGGCTGGTCCGCGGCGATTTCGGCCGGTCGATCCGGTCCCGGGAGCCGGTGTTGGGGCGGCTCCTCGACACGTTCCCCGTCACGCTCGCGCTCGCGGCGGTCGGCGTCGCCTGGACCACCCTCGTCGGCGTGCCGACGGGCATCCTGGCCGCCTACCGGCGCAATTCCCTGCTCGATCTCTCCACGATCTTCGTCGTGCTGGCCGGCAACGCGATGCCGGTGTTTGCCGTCGGACTCATCCTCCTGTGGGTGTTTGCGATCCAGCTTCGCTGGTTCCCGCTCACCGGCTACGAGTCGCTCTGGACGGCCGACGGGTGGCGGCACATCGCGCTCCCGGCGATTACGGTCAGCAGCGGCGTCATCCCGCTGCTCACGCGTCTGACGCGGTCGTCGATGCTCGAGGTCCTGCACCAGGACTACGTCCGGAGCGCGCGCGCCAAGGGCGTGCGGGAAACCGCGGTCATCGTCCGCCACGGCTTCCGCAACGCCCTGCTCCCCGTGATCACGATCATCGGGCTGCAGTTCGGCGGGCTGCTGACCGGCGCGTTCATCACCGAGACCATCTTTTCGCTGCCGGGCATGGGCCGGCTCGTCGTGCAGGCGATCCTCGGCCGCGATTTTCCGATCGTCCAGGGCGGGGTGCTGCTCTTCGCCGTCACCTTCGTGCTCACCAACATCCTCGTCGACGTCGGCTACGCCGCGGCGGACCCCCGAATCCGGTACGGCTGATGGCCACGGCCCGTGACCGGGATCTCGGCATCACTCCGCACACCGCCCTCGGCGCCGCGGGCCCAGCGCGGCCGCGCCACGCGACCGTCTGGCGGCGCCTCGGCCGGTCGTGGCAGGTGCGCATCGGCGGGGCGATCGTCGCCGTGCTGCTGCTGACCGCGGCCACGGCGCCCTTTCTCGCGGTCGCGGATCCCACCCAGCCGAACATCCTCGCACGGTTCTCCGGCCCGTCGCCCGCGCATCCGTTCGGCACCGACCACCTCGGCCGCGACATCTTCAGCCAGGTCGTCTACGGCAGCCGCATCTCGCTCAGCATCGGGCTCATCTCCGTCGGCATCGCGGCGACGTTCGGCATCGCGCTGGGTCTGCTGGCCGGATTCTACCGGCGGCTCGACAATCCGATCATGCGCCTGATCGACGTGCTCCTCGCGTTTCCGGGACTGCTGCTCGCGATCGCGATCGTCGGCGCGCTCGGCCCCAGCCTCCAGAACGCGATGATCGCGGTCGGGATCGCGACGATCCCGGGGTTCGTCCGCATCGTGCGGAGCGCCGTGCTGCGCGTGGGCGCGAACGAGTACGTCGAAGCCGCCCGCGCCGTCGGCGTGGGCGACGCCCGGATCCTCATCCGCTATGTGCTGCCGAACGTCTCGTCGGAGATCATCGTCACCGCAACGCTGGGCATGGCCTCCGCCATCCTCTTTGCCGCCGCGCTGTCGTTTCTGGGATTGGGCGCCCAGCCGCCGACGCCCGAGTGGGGGGCGATGGTGCTCGCGGCGCGAAGTTACCTGGACATCGCGCCGCACCAGGTGTTCTTCCCGATCGCGGCGATCTTCGTCACGATCCTGGGGTTCAATTTTCTCGGCGACGGCCTGCGCGACGCGCTGGACCCACGACTCTACCGGTAACCGGAACGCGCGGCCCGCGGGCGCGGGCCAGCCGTGTGCATGGGGGGCGCCATGGACGGGAGCCGTCTTGAGGGGAAGGTCGCGGTCGTCACCGGCGGGGGGCGCGGGATCGGCCGCGGCATCGCGGAACGGCTCGCGCGCGCCGGCGCCGATCTCGTCGTCGCAGGCCGCGATCGCAGCGCGCTGGACGGCGCAGGCCGCGCGATCGAAGCGCTCGACCGGCGCTGCGCGACGATTGAGGCCGACGTCCGGGACCCCGAGGCGGGCCGGCGGATCGCCGACCGCGCCCTCGCCGCGTACGGACGGCTCGACATCCTGATCAACAACGCCGGCATCAATCACCGGACCCCGGCCCTCGACGTAACCGCGGCGGAGTGGGACGAAGTCATGGCCATCAACCTGAAGGCGGTCTTCTTTTGCAGCCAGGCCGCGGCCCGGGTCATGCTGGGAGGGGGCGGCGGAGCGATCGTCAATCTTGCCTCGACGATGAGCCTCGTGGCGCTGCCGAACCGCGCGACCTATTGCGCCAGCAAAGGCGGGGTGGCGTCGCTGACCAAGCAGCTGGCGATCGAGTGGGCGACGCGGGGCATCCGGGTGAACGCCGTCGCGCCGACGTTCGTGGAGACGGACATGACCTCGGAGGTGCTGCGCCACCCCGAGTCGCGGAGCCAGGTGCTCGGCCGCATTCCGCTCGGCCGGGTCCTCGAGATCGACGAGGTGGCGCGCGCGGTCCACTTCCTGGCCTCGCCGGCCGCCTCGGGGATCACCGGCGTGGTCCTGCCGGTGGACGGCGGATATCTTGCCCAGTAGCGGCCGCGGTCAACGGCTATGCATCGCCGGGTCCTCTTCCTTCCAGGCGCACGGGGGGATCGAATGTTCTGGCGTCCGGTCGCCGACCTGTTGCCCGCGGAGTACGAGCGGGTGTTTCTGGAGTGGCCGGGCCACGGAGCCGTCCCACCGGACCCTCGCGTCTCCACGTTTGATCATCTCGTGGGGCTCGTGACGGACCGCATGGACCGCCCCGTCGACCTCGTCGCGCAATCGATGGGGGGAGCGGTGGCGATCCGCGCCGCCCTCGACCGCCCCCGGATGGTGCGGCGCATGGTACTCTCGGCCACGTCCGGCGGCATCGACCTCTCGCTCTTTCGGACCGAAGACTGGCGGCCGTCGTACCGGCGCGAGTACCCGGCGGCGCCGGACTGGCTGCTGGACTACCGCGCCGATCTCAGCGACCGCATCCGGACGATCGATGCGCCGGTGCTTCTGCTGTGGGGGGGCTCCGACCCGATTAGTCCGGTCCCGGTCGGTGAGTACCTCGCCCGCCTGCTGCCCCGGGCCACACTGATCGTGATCCCCGGGGGGACGCACATATTCGCGGAGGAACGCCCCGCGGAGGTCGCGCGGTATGTCGCAGCGCACCTCGCGGAGGAGAGGCTCTGAGCGGCACCGTGGCCGCCACGTCGCAACGGGAGGGATAAGATGTCAACTCCAAAAAGGAAGAGCACGAAACGGACCGCGGCGGGACGGGCCCGGCCGGCCGCTCGTACCGGCGGACGGGTGGAGCGGGCGCTCGAAAAAATGGGACTGCGGCTGCCGGCGCCCGGGGCGCCGCTCGCCAACTACGTCGGCGCGGTCGTCTCCGGCAAGCTCGTGTTCGTCTCGGGGCACGGGCCGCTCCGGGACGGCCGGGTGGTGTACGGGGGCAAGCTCGGCCGCGATCTCACGACCGAGCAAGGGTACGAGGCCGCGCAGTTCGTGATGCTCAACTGTCTCGCCTCGCTCCGCGCGGCGATCGGCAGCCTCGACCGCGTGCGCCGCGTGGTCAAGCTGCTCGGCATGGTCAATGGCACGCCGGAGTTCGCCGAGCAGCCGCAGGTCATCAACGGCGCCTCAGACCTGCTGGTGAAGATCTTCGGCGACCGCGGCCGGCACGCGCGCTCGGCGGTCGGCATGGGGTCGCTTCCGCTCGGCATCGCGGTCGAGATCGAGATGATCGTCGAAATCCGCTGACCGGCCCGATCCCGTCTTTGCTTTCCACGATGCCCCCTCGCGCGACGGCGAGGTAGAAGCCGGCGCGAGTGTAATGAAACGGGCCATCGCGAGACTACTCCTACGTGATCAAAATCGCAGGCTCCACAATCTCAAAGGAGGAAGGACAATGCGCAAGGCACTGGCAGTGATGCTCACGGTGGGAAGTCTGGCGGCGGCAGTCTCGACCGCGTTTGCGAACGAGGCGGGCGGTCTCAACAACGCCCCGGCGGCGCCGCAGTACGGGACGGGTGCGCCCGCGGCGGTCGTGGTTCCGTCGAACGGCACGGACGCCATGACGGGAACGAGCGGCACGCAGGACCGGGACCACGAGTTCAACCGGTAGTGTGATCGAGCACGTCCCCGAAGCCGGGCCGGCCGCGGGTGATTGCCCGCGTGCCGGCCCGGCACCTTCGGGGGCATCGAAGGGACCGAGGTCCGTGATCCGGAAGTGCCTGGTGACCGCGCCCGTGGGCGGCAGCACGGGTCTCATCGTGGCGCGGCACGTTGTTCATTGCGGGGAGACGTCGACCTGCCGGAAGAGCGCGAGCTTCGCGGGCCTGTCGACCCGGCGTCCTATGCCGACGCCGACGCGGTGGCGCGGCTCCGGGACGGAGATGAGGCGGCGTTCGTGAGCCTGGTGGACCGCCACGCGGCGGCGATGCTTCGGGTCGCGTCGATGCATCTGCCGCGTGCCGCGGCGGAAGAGGTTGTGCAAGACACCTGGCTCGGGGTGCTTCAAGGCATCGCCGGCTTCGAGCAGCGCAGCACGCTGAAGACGTGGATCTTCAGCATCCTGATGAACCGCGTCCGGACGCAGGCGCAGCGCGAGCGCCGCAGCGTTCCCTTCTCCGCGCTCGCAGACGCACCGTCCGACCAAGAGCCGGCCGTGGAGCCCGGGCGCTTCCTGGGCGCCGATCATCCGCGGTGGCCGGGGCACTGGGCATCGCCGCCGGAGAGTTGGGGCGACTCTCCCGAGGAGCGCCTGCTGTCGGCGGAGGTCCGGGCGGAGATACAGCACGCCATCGACAGGCTGCCGCCGGACCAGCGCGAGGTCATCACGCTGCGCGACGTGGAGGGGTGGGCCGGGGAAGAGGTCTCCACACTGCTTCAGATCACGCCGAACAATGAGCGGGTGCTGCTCCATCGCGCCAGATCGAAGGTGCGCCGGGCACTCGAACGGTACTTCGGAGAGGGGTAGACCGATGCCGCCCTCAGACGAACTGTCCTGTCAGGAGCTGGTCGAGGTGGTGACCGAGTACCTGGAGGGGACATTGCCGGTTCCGGACCGCGTGCGCTTCGAGGAGCACGTGGCGATCTGCCCTCCGTGCCGAACCTACTTGGAGCAGATGCGCCACACGGTTCGGGCCCTGGGCCGACTGCCCCGTGAGTCGATCTCGGAAGACGCGCAGCGCGCTCTGCTCAAAGTATTTCGCGATTGGAAGAAGAGCGGGTCACCGTAATCTCTCCGTCCGCGGCCTGCGGGCGCGCTTCGGTGACGTAGCGCACCGACACGTCATCGCCCTCCGTCGCCGCGCGGCGCGGCCATCCGCTGACGCACCACATCGGGCAGCGTGCCCGGGTCGTCCACCACCCAGCGCCGGTCCAACACATCCCGCTCCGCGAACTGCCCGCGGGTGAACGGGGTGGTCACCGCGATCACCGGCATCCCGGCCGAGACGGCGGCCTGCACGCCGACGGGCGAATCTTCGATCACCAGGCATTCGCCCGGCGGCACGCCTAACCGTCCGGCGACGAGGAAATAGATCTCCGGGTCCGGCTTTGGGTGCACCACGTCGTCCCGGGCGGCGATGAAATCAAAGGCGTCCTCCAGGGCCAGCACCTTCAGCACGCGCCGAACCTGGTCACCGTACGACATGCTGGCCAACCCCGTCTTGCATCCCATCCGGCGGGCGGAGTGGAGCAACGCGATGTTGTGCGGCCACCGGCTTGCCCGCAAGACCTCGGGATCGGCCAGGATCGCCTCGTAATAGGGCAGCCGAAGCCGGGCGAGCACCTGCCAGGGCTCGCTGACGCCGAACTCGCGCGCGCGGGCTTCGGCCGCGGAGTGAAGCGCAAACCGCGCCGTCAGGGCGGCCGCCACTTCATCGCGGGAGCGGCCCACGACATCCTTGAATGCCTCCACGACGTCCTGCTCGGCAAACGCGCCCGGACACAGTTCGGCCACGGCACGCGCATAGGATAGGGCCTTCAACCGCTCGGTCTCGACAAGCGTCCCGTCGAGATCGAAGATCATCGCCCGAATCATGCCCGGCCACGCCCGGGCGAGGGGCGCCCGGGATCCGCCGTCGCCCCGAGCTTCTCGATGCGATCGTGGACGTAAGCCCGCCAGCGGTCGGGCAGGGCCGGAACCTGTACGGCACGGGCGAGCAGATTCCGATTGGTCTTGTCGTGCGCGTACAATCGTGTGATGTCCGCGACCGTCACCCCGTGAGGGTCCCGCTCGATCAACTCGACCGCGTCCCCCGCTTCAACCAGTCCTTCGCGCACGACCGCGAGGCAGAAGCCCGTGCGGCCGCTCGCGAGGAAGCGCTCGACGATGTCCTGGCGCCCAAATTTGACGCCGAGCTTGTAACACGGCAGGCGGGGTTCGGTGACGATCACTTCCGCCGACCCCACGCGACACCGATCCCCGATGTTGATCGCGTCCTCCCGCAGCCATTCGGCGGTGAGGTTCTCGCCAAACATCCCCCACGGCAGCGTCATCTCGGGCAACTCACGGCGCCAATACTCATAGTGCTCGGCTGGGTACACGTACGCCGCCTTGCTCGGCCCGCCGTGGACCGATAAGGCGGCCTGCCGGTCTCCATCCAGGTTGAGCGAGGCACGATACAGTCCGTGGTGGATCCCCCTGTCGTCGATGGAAGAAGCTCGTGCACAGCGCCGGAAAGAGCAGCCGCTGACGTCCGCGCCCGGGCTGTGGGCGCTTGTCCTGACCATCGCGTTGACAATACCGATCGTCCTCGGCAAGTAGCGCCCACGTCGACCGTGGTTTTCTCGGAGACTCCGGCCGCGTTACTCAGTCTGAGGCGGCCAGCAGCGCCTGCGCGCTCGGCGACGGACGCGCCCGCCTCGGCCAGTGCCACAGCGGTGGCGGCGCCGATGCCGCGGCCTCCACCGGTCACAACTGCGACTCGACCCTCCAGCGTGGGCATGAGCGCTCCTTTACCCCGGGAAGGATCGCCTGGCGACGCGCTCCCCGACAGAACACGTGGACGTTCGGCTCCTCATTCCCGGCGAGCGAGCGTGTAGGGCCAATACGGCCGCCACTGGAAGGGACTCGTCACCACCGCGGCAAGCGTCCGGCCGTCGAGCAGCACGTCGAGCGCCCACTTGGTCGCGCGGCATCCGACAATCAGGACCGCGTCCGCGCCGGGGGCCTGCCGGAGTTCCGACAGGAAGGCCTCCACGAGCGCCGTTCGCTGCCGGTAGCTTTCACCATGCGGGAACGCGACGTCGATGTACCCGCCCCGCACCGTGTCGAGCGCCGGAACGGACATCCCCGCGTAGTCGCCGTAGTCGACCTCGTCCAGCCGGGCGTCGGCGCGAATCGGGTACGTGCCGCCGAACGCGATCTCGGCCGTCTCGATCGCGCGGCGCAGCGACGAGCAGAAGACGGCCCCGAATGGCAGCCCGGCGAGGCGGGCCGGCAACTCGGCGGCCTCCCCCCGGCCGCGCGCGGACAGGCCGGTATCCAGGTGGCCCGACGCGATCCCGGCTTCATTGTCCACCGAGGTCGAGTGCGTGACGAAATAGATCCGCACGGCGGGCCGGGCGTGCTACGGACGCGTGGTCCCCGCGGCCGGATGGACGATCCTCGCGTCCTGCCGGGCCGCCCACGCGGCGATTTCCGCCACCGTGGTGAACCACACGCCGGGCACACGGCGCATGTGCTGGATCAACTGCTCGAGACCAAGGAGGCGTCCGGCGCGGCCCGAGATCCAGGGGTGCATTGTGAGGACGAAGCAGCCGCTCTCCCGGCGCATCCCGTCGAACTCCTGCGCCCACATGCGGATCACGCGGTCCGGATCCGCGACCTGGTTGCTCGCGCCGTACACGTGCCGGTACATCGGCGCGTCGTCGAGCAGCCACTGCACCGGCACTTCGACGAGCGGCCCGGCGGGCGTCGCGAGATGGTACGGAATGTCGTCGCCCATGAGCGAGCTGTCGTAGACGAATCCGCGGGACTTGAGCAGCGCCGGCGTGCCGGCGTTGAGCTCCCACGAGGGCGACCGGTAGCCGTCCGGCCGGAGATCGAGGCACGACCTCCAGATGTCGAGCTGCTCGTCGAGCACGCGCGCTTCCGCCTCCTCGTCGAGCGTGTCGAGCGACTCGTGCACGTTGCCGTGCGCGGCAAGCTCATGGCCGGCGTCGCAAATCGGCCGGATCGCCGCGGCATGGTGCGCGACCGTCCACCCCGGCACGTAGAACGTCCCGCGCAGGCCGTACCGCTCGAGCAGGCGGAGGATCCGCTCCACGCCCGTCCGCACGCCGAACCGGCGCTCCTCATTCGCGGCGAGCGAGCGCGCCGCGCGCTCGGGCTCTCGAAAGATCAGCGCGGATTCGGCGTCGACGTCAAACGTCAGCGCCGCGGCGCACTCGTGTCCGTCCGGCCACCGGTACCGCACGACCGGCCCCGCCCCCACCGGGCCGCGCCTACGCGCGCGGCACCGTCGCCTTGAACTCGTTCCACATCGCCGGCACGGCGTCGGGCCGGTAGAAGACGTCGAGCGCCGTCATCGCCAGCCCCTTGGCGGCGGCCAGCATGGCCTCGTATCCCCGGGGCGCGCCGGCGGCCTCGCGAAATTCCTCGGTGTGTCCGGACACGTCGTCGGCGATCTTGAGATACGGATGAATCGTCGGGCACACCATGCTGACGTTGCCGATATCGGAGGAGCCGACGCCGCCCTGGCTCGGAGGCTGCTCGCCCTCGATGCCGATTCGCCCCATGTTGCCGGCAAAGAGGCCGGCGAGCACCTGGTTGTTGTAGCGCTCGGCGTAGACCAGACCCTGCCCGAACTCCACGCGCGCGCCGGTCTGCGCGGCGGCCCCTTCGGCGCATCGCTTGACCTTCGCCATGACCTCGGCCAGCGTTGAGCGCGCCGCGGCCCGGACGAGAAAGTCGCCCTCGGCGTAGGCCGGCACGACGTTCGGCGCGTCCCCGCCCTTCGTAATAATGCCGTGGATGCGCACGTCGCTCGGCACGTGCTGGCGCAGCGAGTCGATGGCATGGTAGGTGAGGAGCAACGCGTTGAGCGCGTTGATGCCCTTCTCCGGCATCGCGGCCGCGTGCGCGGGCCGGCCGTGAAACTTCATGACCAGCGACTGCGCGGCCAGCGCTCCGCGCGTCCACCAGTTGTTGCGCGAGGGATGGAACATCATCGCCGCGTCGACGCCGTCGAAGACGCCCTGCTCGACCATGACGACCTTGCCGCCCATCGTCTCTTCGGCCGGCGTCCCGAGCACCGTGAGCGTCCCGGGCAGCCGCTTCACCGCGCGGCGCAGCGCCACGGCGGCGCCGACGCTGGCCATGCTGATCAGGTTGTGCCCGCAGGCGTGCCCGAGACCGGCCAGCGCGTCGTACTCCGCGAGCAGCGCGACGTGCGGCCTGGCCGCACTACCGCGCGCATCGGCGCGGAACGCCGTCGCGAGGCCGGCGATCGGGCGCTCGACCGAGAAACCGGCCTCGCCCAGCATCGCCCCGATCCATTCGGCGGCCTGATGCTCGTTGAGCCCGAGCTCGGGATTCTGGTGGATGCGCCGGCTGAGCGCGACGAACTCTTCGCGCGCCGCATCGATCTCCACGCAGACGCGCTCCTTCAGCGTGTTCAGTTCGTCCATGAACGTCACCTCGACACGGCCGTGCGGATGAAGCGGGCTTCTCCGGCGTGCGGCGGGCCCCCTCCGCGCGGCGCTACGTGCGCTGAATCAGCTGGTAGGACACGCCTCCCGTCGTCTCGGCGACCGTCCAGACATTCAGCCGGTCGCCGATCTTCCGGGGCTCGGGCTCGGTGGTCCGGACGCCGAGCGCGGCGAGTTTCTTGAGCACCGCCGGAATGTCGTCCACTTCGACCGCGATGTGCTCGATCCGCGCGCGGTTGCCCTCACCGAGCCGCTTCTGGCGCACCACGGGATCGTCGACTTGAATCATCTCGATGTCCACCCCGCCGCAGCCGTAGAAGGCGGCCTTGAGCCTGGTCTCCGGGAAGTTGAGCTCCCGCGTAACGGGCAGTCCGAAAATCTCGCCGAGCCACCGTTTCTGCTCGTCGAGGTCGGCGACGATGACGCCGATGTGATCGACCCGCCGAAAGAGCGTGCGATCGAGCGGTCCCACTGGGTCCACCTCCGAACGGTTGAGTGGATAATGACTACCGCCGCGGAGGAAAGGAGCCCTGCGTCCGCGCCACGAGAGCCGGGATTAGGAGGACCGCCGTGCGCGTTCGAGACAGAGGAACTCGCCACGTATCTGCCATCGTCCCGGGAGGGGGATTCGCCATGACCGTGCCGCAACCAACGCCGTCCGGATCGCAGGCCCCGCCCGCCGGGCCGGCCGCGGCGGCCGCGCCGCCGGACCTGTTCCGGCCCCTCCCGATCCGCGGCCTTACCCTCCGCAATCGCATCGTGGTCTCCCCGATGTGCCAGTACTCCTGCGAAGCGCGGGACGGCCTGGCGACGGAGTGGCACCTCGTGCACCTCGGCAGCCGGGCGATCGGCGGGGCGGGCCTCGTCTTCACCGAAGCGTCGGCCGTGACCGCGGAAGGCCGCATCTCGCCGCAGGATCTCGGGATCTGGTCGGACGCGCACGCCGAGGCGCTCGCGCCCGCGGCGGCCTTCATCAAGGCCCAGGGCGCGGCCGCCGGCATCCAGTTCGCGCACGCCGGGCGCAAGGCGAGCACGCGGCGGCCCTGGGAGGGGATTGCGGCGATTCCAGATGACGACGGCGGATGGACGCCGATCGCGCCCAGTCCGATCCCGTTCAGCGACACTTACCGGACGCCGCGCCAGATGACCGCGGCGGACATCGCCGGCGTGATTCGCGCGTTCGCCGATGCCGCGGCACGGGCGCTGCGCGTCGGATTCGACGTCGTCGAGATCCACGCGGCCCACGGGTACCTGCTGCACGAGTTTCTCTCGCCGCTCTCGAACCGGCGAACGGACCGGTACGGCGGCGCGTTCGAGAACCGCATCCGCCTGCTCGCCGAGGTCGTGGACGGCGTGCGGTCGGTGTGGCCGCAGGAGCGGCCCCTATCCGTCCGGCTGTCGTGCACCGATTGGGTGCCGGGCGGATGGGACATCGACGAGACCGTGCGCCTGTCCGGGGAACTCGCCCGCCGCGGCGTCGACGTCATCGACACGTCGAGCGGCGGTCTGTCGCCGGCCCAAGAGATTCCGCTCGGCCCCGGCTACCACGTGCCGTTCGCGGAGCGCATTCGCCGGGAAGCCGGTACCTTGACGATGGCCGTGGGGCTCATCACGACCGCCGAGCAGGCGCAGGAGATCGTCGCGGAGGGCCGGGCCGACCTCGTCGCCTTGGCCCGTGAGTTGCTGCGCGACCCGTACTTCCCGATGCACGCGGCCAAGGCGCTGGGGCATCCCGACGCCGCGCCGTGGCCGGTGCAGTACGTGCGCGCGAAATAGGCCGTCGAGCGCAACAAACTCCGGGCGGACGCGCGCCGTGGACGCCGCGGCCGCGCGGGACCGCGTGGAGGAAGCCTCCCCGAGCGGGTGGAACCATCGCCCACCACGGTCGTTGCCCGGCTCAGGTCTGACCCAGGGGGGCGTTCATGAGTACCGGTGCGTTGCTACGCAACCCGATCATCCGGAGTATGGTCGCGAAGTGGCTGGACGGGAGGATCACGCGGCGAGACCTGTTCCGCGGACTGGGACAGCTCGGCGTCGGCGCGGCGGCGGCCTCCGCGGTCGTCGGCGCGTTCGGCGAATCCGGGAGGGTCGCCGCGGCACCGGCGTCCTTCAAGGGTCAGACGCTCGTCGTGACGAGTTACGGCGGACTGTGGCAGAAGTTCATGGAGGAGGAGCACATCCCGGCGTTCGAAGCGCTCACCGGCGCCAAGGTGGAGCTGGCGGTCGGGCTCGCGAAGGACTGGTTCGCCAGGATGCGGGCCGCCGGCAAAACGAACTCGCCGTACGACGTGTTCGTCACCAACGAGACGTACCTGGCGCAGCTGCGACTGGAAGGGTTCTTCGTTCCCCTGCCTGCGGATAAGGTCCCCAATATCGAATTCGTGCCGAAGGCGCTCCGGCAGCCGAAAGACGTCGGGGTGCTCGGCCTCGTCGGACCACTCGGCATCGGCTACCGCACGGACAAGGTGCAGACGCCGCCGACATCATGGCTCGACCTGGGCAAGTACGGCAACAAGACCGTGTTTTTCCAAATCGGCAACTCAGGCGAGCCGCAGCACGTAATGAAGCTGGCGCAGATCCTAACCAGAGATTACCGGAACTGGAAGCCTGCGATCGACTGGATCGCCAAGAACCTCTGCGCCGCCCGCCAGGTCGACTTCAGCCTCACAGAGCTCGGGATGATAACGCAGGGCGAGATCTACGTCGGTTTGATGGACTCGCCAACATGGGCCCAGCTGAAGATCGCGAACCTCCCGGTGGCCTGGGTGCTGCCGAAGGAAGGCTACTGCGGGATGTTTGAGCAGGACATGAACGTCACCGTGGGCAGCAAGGTCAAGGACCTCGGCTACGCGTTCATCAACTACTGGCTCAGCCCGCCGATCCAGCAGAGATGGGCCGAAAAGTTCTACTGGACGCCGGCCAACAGCCACGTCAAGATCCAGGGCAGCGCCGCGCCCCTGATTCCGGTCACCCAGGAACAACTGGGCCGGATCCCGCGGTGGGACTACGTCTGGCTCAACACCTCCGGCGCCCGCGAGCAGATGACGGACGCCTGGAACCGGCAGGTGCATAGCTGCTGAGCCGCGTCACGGCACCGGCGGAAAGACCCGGAGGGCCGCGTCGCTGTGCGACGGACGCGGCCCTCCCTCGGCATGCCCCATGGCTGAGATCCGCCTGCGGGGGCTGACGAAGCGCTTCGCGGAGGTCGTCGCGGTGTCCGAGCTGACGCTCGACGCGGCGTCGGGCGAGCTCGTGGCCCTCCTCGGCCCGTCGGGCTGCGGCAAGACGACCACCCTGCGCATGGTCGCGGGGTTTGAGACGCCCAGCGCGGGGCGGATCAGGCTCGGCGACCGCGACGTCACGGACGTGGCGCCGGAGCGCCGCAACTGCGGGATGGTCTTCCAGCACTACGCGCTCTTTCCGCACCTCACAGTCGCGCAGAACGTCGCCTTCGGCCTCGAGATGCGCGGGGTGGCGCGCCCGGACGTCGCCCGCCGGGTTTCGGCGATCCTCGATCGCGTGGGCCTCGCCGGGCTCGACGGCCGGTTTCCCCGGCAGCTGTCGGGCGGACAGCAGCAGCGGACGGCGCTCGCCCGCGCGCTCGTGATCAACCCGAGCGTGCTGCTCCTCGACGAGCCGCTCGCCAACCTCGACGCCAAGCTGCGCGAGGAGATGCGGTTTTACATCCGGTCGCTGCAGCGCGAGTTCGGCATCACGACGCTCTACGTGACCCACGATCAGGCCGAGGCGCTCGTCCTCGCCGACCGCGTGGCGGTGATGATGGACGGCGTGCTGCGGCAGTTTGACGCCCCGGAAGAGATCTACCACCGCCCGCGGTCCGCGGCGGTCGCCGCGTTCATCGGCCTCACCAATCTGCTGCCGGGACGCGTAGCCTTCCGCGCCGGCGACGCGCTGGTCGTGGACACGCCGGCCGGCCTCGTGCGCGGCCGCGGTCCCGCCGGGCTGGCGCCGGGAACGCGCGCCCTGCTGAGCGTCCGCCCGGAACACATCGATCTGGACGGCCGGGGCGACGGGATCAACCGGCTGAACGGGGTGGTGCTCGAACGCACGTTTCTCGGCGCGATCACCGACTTCCGCGTCGACGTGGGGGACGGCATCGTGCTGCGGGTGCAGGGCCGGGCGGCCGCCCACCGTCCCGGAGACCGGGTCGCGGTCTCGTTTCCGGAAACCGCCGCCTGGACCGTGCCGGCCGGCGACGCGCCTGGCGTAGTGCAGGGAGCCGGGGAGCCGTGACCGTCGCCGCGCGCCGCGAGATCAACGCCCGGCCGCTGCAGGCGGCGGCCGCCGGCCGCCACCTGCTCGTCGCCCCGGCGGCCGTGCTGCTGCTCGGCTTCTTCGTGCTGCCGTATCTGAATCTGCTCGTGATCAGCACGATGACGCCGAGTCCCACCGCAGCCTACCTCCGCGTCTTCACGCTCGGCAACTACGCGCGGGTCGTCGGCGACGCGTTCACGTGGGGCGTGATCCTGCACACGCTCCAGATCGGCGGGCTGACCACCGCCCTGGCACTCCTCGTGTCGTATCCGCTCGCCTACCACCTGGCGCGTGCCCCGCAGCGGCGGAAGGGCCTGCTGATGGCGCTCGTGATCTCGCCGCTTCTCGTCGGCGTGCTGATCCGGACCTACGGCTGGATGATCCTGCTGCAGGACACGGGCCTGATCAACCAGGCGCTGCAGGCGCTCGGCCTGCGGCCGCTCGCGCTCATGTACAACGACCTCGGGGTGCTGATCGGCCTGGTGCACGTCTTCATCCC